>CALFNJ010000252.1 GCA_937902865.1 uncultured Opitutaceae bacterium | reverse complement strand
GAGCCCTTATTTTCTTAAACAGTGGGCGATATCAATTTCTCGATAGACACCGGATTGGTCGAGGCGCTGAAGCGTGAGCTTGGGCTCACGCTCTTCGTCGAAACCGGCACTTTCGAGGGTGACGCCATCGAGCTCTGCCGGCCCTTTTTCGAGACGATCCACTCCATCGAGCTGTCCCCGGAGTATTACGAGCTGGCGAAGTCGCGGTTCCAGGCCGATGCGGGGGTTCATCTCTATCTCGGCGACTCCGCCAAAAAGCTCGCGGAACTGAGGCCCCAGTTCCAGGGCCAGCCCACCCTCTTCTGGCTCGATGCCCATTGGTGCGTGGCGCAGGACACCGGCGGCGAGAAGTCCCAGTGCCCGCTCCTCCAGGAAATCCGCGGCATTGGCCAGCTCAACGAGCGCAGCGCGATCATGATCGACGACGCGCGGCTCTTCGCCAGCCCCCCGCCCCAGCCGCACGAGATCAGCCAGTGGCCGCGGCTCGACCAGGTGATCGACGCCCTCCGCGCCGTCGGCCAGGGCCATGAGCTCAAGATTTTCAACGATGTGATCGTCTTCGCGCCCCGCCGGGCCGATGCCGCGCTGACCGCGTACATGACCCGGCACACGGTCACGCTCCTCAAGATCAAGGACAAGGCCGACGGCTACGACGTGCTGGACGTCCAGCTCAAGGAGAAGCACATCGAGAACGACACGCTCAAGGCCGCCGCCGTCGAAAAAGACCGCGAGATCACCGACCTCAAGCGCGAGACCGACGTGAAGGACGGCGAGATCGCCGACCTGAAGCGGGAGACCGACGTGAAGGATGGCGAGATCGTCGACCTCAAGAAGGCCGCCGACGACATCAAGGCCGAGCTCGAGGCCGAATGCGCCGAGAAGGATCGCGAGATCGCCGAACTGAAGGCGGAGGCCGACGGCAAGGACCGCGAGATCGCCGCCCTCAAGCAGGTTTCCAACGAGCGGGAGCAGCTGATCTTCACGCTCGATGGCCACGTGAAGGAATTCCAGAAGATGGTCGCGGCGCTGCAGACGGCGCACGGCGAGAAGGACGGCCGCCTGGCCGCGTTCGCGCAGCAGGTCGCCGGGCAGGAGACCCAGCTCGCGGAACTGCGGCGGCTGGAAGCCGGCCTGCGCGAGCGCCTCGAGTACGTCGACACCCGATTCCGCGCCCTGCCGCCCGACGCCCTGAAATGGGGCGAGGCGCTGATGCACAAGGACAATCACATCCGCAACATCGAGGCCGCCCTCGCCGCGCGCCAGGCGGACGCCGATGCGCTGCGCCTGCTCGTGGCCCATCGGGATGCCTCGGTGGCGAACCTCATTTCCGACCGGGCGCATCTCGAGATCGCCAAGTTCTACGGCCGCCAGCTCGCCGAGAAGGAAGCGGTGATCCAGGAGCTCAGCCGCGCCTGCCAGGAGCGCGAGGCGCTGATCAAGCGGCTCAGCCTCGATGCCACCGGCCTCGGCGGCCGCCTTGCCAAGCTGTGGGATGGCGCCCGCGCCCACGTGCGGATGAAGTACCTGCAGCCCTTCGACCGGTGGCTCTTCCGCCAGGTGGTGGAGAAGCACTGGATGCAGGTCGGCATCCTCCGCCAGTACGAGCCGCGCCCGCTCGTCTGGGACCGTTTTCCCAAGCCCCGCCTGCCCGTCGAGCGCCTGCCGCAGATCGGCATCGTGACGCCCTCCTACAACCAGCGGGCCTTCATCGAGAGCACCATGCTGAGCGTGCTCAACCAGAACTATCCCAAGCTGCATTACGTGGTGCAGGACGGCGCCTCGACCGACGGCAGCGCGGAGATCATCGCGCGGCACGCGGAGCGCCTGCAGCGCTGGGAGTCGGTCAAGGACGCGGGCCAGGCCGACGCGATCCGGCGCGGCTTCGACCACGTCGAAGGCCTCGGGCCGGACGACGTGATGGCCTACCTCAACTCCGACGATTTCATCGCGCCGCGCACCCTCCGCTACGTGGGTGAATATTTTGCGACCCATCCGGAGGTCGACGTGATCTACGGCAACCGGATCATCATCGACGAGCACGACCAGGACATCGGCCGGTGGGTGATGCCGCCGCACGACCCCAAGACCCTCGAGTGGATCGATTACGTGCCGCAGGAAACGCTGTTCTGGCGCAAGCGCGTCTGGGACCTGGCCGGCGGCATCGACTGCGCGTTCCAGTTCGCCCTCGATTGGGACCTGCTCATGCGCTTCGCCGGAGCGAAGGCCAGGATCGTGCGGGTGCCCTACTTCCTCGGCTGCTTCCGCGTCCACAATCACCAGAAGACCAACCAGCACATCCACTCCGTCGGCAGCGACGAGATGACGGTCATCCGCAATCGCACCCACCCGCGCGGGATCGATCCGGAAATGATCCAGC
>CALFNJ010000251.1 GCA_937902865.1 uncultured Opitutaceae bacterium | reverse complement strand
CTGCACGAGACCGGCGCGACGCATGAACGCTCGGGCCAGCTGGCGATGGGCGTGTCTGTCCTGGAGGACGTGGTGGCGGTGGTGATGCTGACGCTGCTCAACTCCATCGTGCAGTTCGGCAGCTCGGCGCACGGCGTGCCCGTGATGGAAACGCTCGCCAAGCTCGGAGCCTTCATCGTGCTGGCGGGCATCGCCGGCCTGCTCGTGGTGCCCTGGCTGCTGAAGCGGATGAGCATCTCGGCCGACGAGGAACTGCAGACCCTCGGGCTCGCCGGTCTGCTGTTCGCGATGGCGCTGGTCGCGCAGAGCGCGGGCTACTCGCTGGCGCTGGGGGCGTTTTTGCTCGGGACGATCGTGGCGGAGACGCCGCATCGCACCCAGGTCGAGCGTACGTTCGAAGGCATGCGCGACGTGTTCAGCGCGGTGTTTTTCGTGGCGATCGGCATGCAGATCGACCTGCACCTGCTGGCCTCGTCCGCCGGTCTGATCGTCGGGGTCGCGGTCTTCACTTTTCTCGCGCGCACGCTGGCGGTCACGACCGGGCTGAGCCTCATCGGCACGCCGGCGAAGGACGCGATGCGGACTGGTGTGGCGGTGACCCCGATCGGTGAGTTCTCGTTCATCATCGCGCAGCTCGGGGTGACGCACGAAGTCGCGCCGGCGAAGTTCTATCCGCTCGCGGTTGGCGTGTCGCTGCTGACCACGCTCGCGGCGCCCGTGCTGATGCGTCGCTCGGAGCGGATCGCGGATGTGGCGCTGGCGCGCCAGCCGCGCTGGCTGGAGACCGCGTTGCGGTATTACCAGGAATGGCTGGAGCGGCTCCAGCAGCGGCAGTCGCGCAACCTCCTCTGGCAGCTCAGCCGCAAGCGCATCATCCAGGTCGGCATCGGCATGCTGTTCGTGACCGGAGTCATGGTCTTCTCCCAGCAGCTCTTCGAGCTGGCCGAAGGCTGGCTGGGGCGGGACTGGCTCTTTCCGCACGGCCTCGAAGTGATCTTCTGGGCGGCGCTCGTCCTCGTCACGCTCGCGCCGCTGGTGGCGATCTGGCGCAACGTCGCGGCGATGGCGATGCTCTACGCGGAAGTGTCGACCAAGGGCCATGAGCGGCGCGAGTCGCTGCAGCCGATGGTGGAGACGGGCATCAAGATCGCCGGCGGCCTGATCCTGTTTGCGTGGCTGCTGACGATCCTGCCCGATGAAGGCACCGCCAAATGGCTGCTGCTGTTCAGCGCGGTGTTCGCGGTCTTCGCGCTGTTCCTGCTGCGGCGGAAGCTGATTTACTGGCACAGCGAGCTGGAGGTGGAGCTGCAGGAGATGCTGAAGACGGACACCGCCCGCATGACCGCGACCACGGCGCCCTGGCTGCGTCCGCACGAGGACTGGCATCTGCACATCGCGGACTGCCTGCTCCCCGACCTGGCGGACGCACAGGGTCAGAAGATCGCCGAGCTCGGCCTGCGCTCGAAGTTCGGCTGCACCGTCGTGGGCATCGAACGGCAAGGCTTCATGATCCCGCTGCCGTCGCCGGACACCGTGCTTTATCCGCGCGACAAGGTCCTGCTCATGGGCGCCGTCGAGCAGGTGCAGGCGGGCAAGAAATTCCTCGGCGCCGTTTCCGGCGCGCCGGCGGCGCTGTCGGTGTTCGAGGAAGTGAGCATGGAGGCGCTGCCCGTGCCGCTCTGGAGCCGCGCGGCGGGCCGGACGCTCGGCGACATCGCGCCGATGAAGGCGCACGGAGTTTTGGTGGCCGGAGTGAACCGGCGCGGTGTGCGCATCCTCAATCCCCGTGCGGAGGAAGTGGTGCAGCCTGGCGACGAGGTGCTGGCGCTCGGCACGGCGGACCAGATCCGCAGTTTCAAGGCATGGCTGCGCGAGGAGCCGTCAGCGGCGTCGGCGCCGATCGGGGACTGATCGGCGCGTCGTTGCGGCGAAGGCGCGGCGACAGATTGATTTATCTGGAATTCAGGAAATCAGGAAGGGTAGGGCGCGTTGTCCCTAACGCGCCGAAATCGGTGTCCGCGTTTCATCACTGACCGAGTCGAACCGGCGCGTGAGGGACAACGCGCCCTACCACGCGACCGGGAGGTCGCGTTCCCATGGCGGCCCTTTCCAGATGAAAACAAAAAAGCGCGCCGGGTAGGGCGCGCTTGAAAAGATCGGAGCGGAAGGATCGCTCAGTTCGAACCGTGGGTCTTGCCGGCCTCGACGGTCTTCTTGGACTCGGACGGCTTCTCGTCGTCATCCTCTTCCTTGGAAGCCTTCTTGAATTCCTTGACCGACTGGCCGAGGCCCTTGGCGAGTTGGGGCAGCTTGGCGCCCCCGAAAAGAACGAGCATGATGACCAGAACGATCATCAATTCACCGGAGCCCATGCCCATGAAGGCCGCGAGGGGCGCGTTTAAAATATTCATGTCAGAAAGGTAGTTTGCGGAGGTGCAGTGTAAAGGGGGAAAGCGGTTTCGCCCCAGTGAAGGAAGAGACGTCCGCTACCGCCTTTGGTGACAGCAAAGCCGTTAGCCGCCTCAGGAATTGGGCTTGGCGGGCGGGGGCGGAAACGGAGGCATGGAGCCCTGCATCCGCGCCGCGGTGGCGGCGTTGAACGCGTTCTGCTGGGTGTCGAGCTGCTCGGCGTCGAAGAAGCCGTGGAGCTGACGGATGCGCGTGGGGTGGCGCATCTTGCGCAATGCCTTGGCCTCGATCTGGCGGATGCGTTCGCGGGTGACCTTGAACTGCTTGCCGACCTCCTCGAGGGTGCGGCTGTAGCCGTCCACGAGGCCGAAACGAAGGGAAAGGACGCGGCGCTCGCGCTCGGTCAGGGAGTCGAGCACGTCGATGATCTTTTCGCGGAGGAGCGAATAGGCCGTCATGTCGTACGGGTTTTCCGCCGACTTGTCCTCGATGAAGTCGCCGAAGCTGGTGTCGTCACCATCGCCGACGGGCGACTGGAGCGAGATCGGCTGCTGCGCCATCTTCATGATCTGCTGCACGCGCTCGACCGGCAGATTCATCTCGTCGGCGA
>CALFNJ010000250.1 GCA_937902865.1 uncultured Opitutaceae bacterium | reverse complement strand
CCTGCGCCGCCTCGAGCGCTTCGGCCAGGCGGCCCATGGTCTTCAGCGCATGGGCGAGCCGCAGAGCGCAGAGGGCAGAGCGCGGGTTGAGCTGGCGCGCGCGCTGCAGCAGGCCGAGCGCATCCGCCAGGCGCTTTTCCTGCAGGGCGAGAAAACCGGAGAGATGAAAAGCATCGAAACTGCCGGGCGCGGCGCGGCGCACCTGGGCGTACTTTTTTTCCGCCGCCGGCAGGCGGCCGGCCCGGTGCTCGGCCAGCGCTTCCTCGAGGAGACGTTGCAGGTTCGCGGCGGGCATGACGTCAGGCGGCGGCCGCGGTTCGGGCGCACCAGGCAGCCCAGCACGAGCGCAGGGCGGCGCCGAAGCGCGCGGCCTGGCCGGCATGATCCAGCAGGGGCGATTGTTTCAGCGCGGTGCGCAGGGTCCGCCGCGTGAGGGCGAGCTGCGCGGGATCCGCGGCCAGGTTGGAGGCGATCCGGACGTAGTCGTCGGCGTCACGCGCGATCCAGTCG
The DNA here is from genome assembly GCA_937902865.1 of uncultured Opitutaceae bacterium. Lineage (GTDB taxonomy): Bacteria > Verrucomicrobiota > Verrucomicrobiia > Opitutales > Opitutaceae > CAIUWA01. Next base: position 6,081 of record CALFNJ010000250.1, on the reverse strand, counting down.
GGATGGCCGGCGGCGTTGAGCAGACTCACGCCGACGCGAGCCATGTGGCTGTCGCCGGCCAGGGTCACGACCGGCACGCCCATCCAGAGCGCCTCGCAGGTCGTCGTCGTGCCGTGATAACGGAACGTATCGAGCGCCACGTCCACGCGTCCGTAAAGTGCGAGGTGCTCCGCGGTGCCCGCGGTGCGCTCCAGCCATTCGACCCGCGCCGCCGGCAGGCCGAGCCGCGCGAAACGCGCGAGGTAGCGGGCACGCACGGCTTCGTCGCCCAGTCCGCGACCTTTGAGCAGGAGACGTGAATCCGGCACGGCAGCGAGCACGCGGGCCCAGAGGGCGATCGTCGCGTCGCTGATCTTGGCGAGATTGTTGAAGCAGCCGAACGTCACGCTGCCGCGCCTCGCGCACGGCGGCTCACCCGGCTCCGGCGCCTCCGCCGGCGGCTGATAGGTCCAGGCGGTCGGCGCAAAGCGCACCAGCGTCTCCGTCGCCAGGCGATCGGCGATGCCGACAGGATCCGCGAGCTCATCGGTGAAGCGATAGTCCATCGCGGCCAGTCCGGTGGTGTTGGGATAGCCGAGGTACGTGATCTGCACGGGCGCCAGGCGCCGCGCGAACAGCGGCAGGCGGTTGGTCATGCCCGTGTGACCCGCGAGGTCGATGAGGATGTCGGGCGCATCGACCCGGATGATTTTCTCCAGCGCCGGGCCAGGCTGGCGGATCACGTTCCGCCAGACGGCCGCGTGCGGCTTCAACCGCTGCGAAACCGCGTCCTCGCGGAAATGATCGTGGTACAGGTAGAGCTCGAAGCTTTCGCGATCGAGGTGATGCAGCAGCGGCTCGAGGAAATAGGCGCAGGAATGCGCCCGCAGGTCGGGCGACAGCACCGCCACGCGCAGCCGGCGCGCCGGATCGCGCGTCGCAGTCGGCATGAACGCCGCAGCCGGCGTGCTCGCCGCCACCGCGCGACCATAGGCGACATGCTCCGCGAACAGCTGCTCCGGCGAGACGTCGTCGAGATTGTGCAGCGCGAACAGCCGATAGCTCCGCGCCTCGTGGTGATCGGGCTTGAGCTCCAGAAACCGGCCATAGTCCGCCACCGCTTCCTCGAGGCGATGCGCCTGATGCAGCGCCTGCGCGCGGCCATAGCGCGCCATCGCGTAGTTCGGATCCGCCGCCAGCGCGCGTTCGTGGCAAGCCAGCGCCTCCGCCTCACGGCCGAGCAGGCTGAGGGTCAGCCCGAAATTGAACCAGCCGACCGCGTGCCCGGGCTTGAGCGCCACGGCCTTCTCATGGCACGCGACCGCCTCCGCCAGGCGGTCCTGCGTCTTCAGGCAGTAGGCGAGATTGTCCCAGCCCTCGTGAAAGTCGGGTTTGCGGGCGACCGTCTTGCGCAGGAGCTCCTCCGCCTCCGCGACGCGACCGGAGGCCAGCTGTGCGAGCGCGAGCCGCATCGCGCAGACGGCGGAGCTGCGGTCCAGGCGATGCGCGTGGGTCAGCCACTCGATCGCGTCCTCGAGGCGGCCCTGCTGATAGGCCGCGAGGCCGGAAAGATGCAGCACTTCAAACTGCTTCGGCGCCGCGGCGCGCGCCTGCCGGTAGATCTCTTCCGCCTCGGCCAGCCGCCCCGCGCGGTGGTGTGCCACCGCCTCGCGCAACAATGTCTGTAGTTTCTGGGGCGACATCGGAAAAAATCTCAGACCGCCATCGCGGCCGGAGCGGCCGCCGCGGGTGCACAGCGTTTCTGCCAGCAGGCGCGCAGCGCTTCTCCAAAACGCGCGCCCTGGCCGGCGTGGTCGCCGAGCGGCGAGGACTCCGCCCGCGCGCGCAGGGAGCGCGAGATTTCCGCGAGGCGCACGCGATCACGGACCAGATCCGCCGCGAGACGCGGATAATCGGAGGTTTCGGCGGCAATCCATTCGGGATGACCGATGGCCGTGAGCAGGCTCGCGCCGACGCGGCTGGCGTGACGATCGCCGCACAGCGTGATCACCGGTCGTCCCATCCAGAGCGCTTCGCAGGTGGTGGTCGTTCCACCGTAAGGAAACGGATCGAGCGCGACGTCCATCTGGGCGTAGCAGGCGAGGTGGTCCGCCACCGTGCGCGTGGGCGGCAGCAGCGTGACCCGCTCCGGTGCGATCCCATGTGCGGCCAGGCGGGACAAACACGCCGCCGCGTCGAGCCCGAAGCTTTTCAGCAGCAGCCGTGAGTCCGGCACCGCCGCGAGTACGTCGCGCCAGAGCATCAGCGTGGTGCTGGTGACCTTGGAAAGGGCGTTGAAGGAGCCGAACGTCACCGGCCCGCCGTCCGCGCACGGCAGCGGTGGCAGCGCGGGCAGATCAGCGGGCGGCTGGTAGGTCCAGGCGGTCGGCGCGAAACGGACGATCTCCTCCGTGTGCCAGAGCTCGGCCGCCACCTCGGGATCCGCGACGGCGTCACTGAAGCGGCAATCCATCTCGGCCAGTCCGGTGGTGTTGGGATAGCCGAGATAGGTGATCTGCAGGGGCGCGAGCCGGCGCGCGAAGAGCGCCAGGCGGTTCATCCCCGTGTGTCCGGCGAGATCGATGAGAATATCCGGGGCATCCGCGCGGATCGCCGCCTCGACCGCATCGGCCGATTGACCGACGAAGTTTCGCCAGCCGACGGCCAGGTCGCGCAGGCGCTCGCTCGTGGCATCGACGCAATAGTGATCGTGATAAAGCCAGAGCTCGAATTCAGCCCGGTTCAGATGACGCAGGAGCGGCTCGAGGAAATAGACGATCGAATGCTGGCGCAGGTCGGGCGAGAGAAAGGCCACGCGCAGGCGCCGGTCGGGCTCGGTCGCCGGGAGGAAGCGGGCGTTCGCATACTGCCTCGATCGCTCGACCGCCCGGCCGTAGGCGCGGTGCTCGGCGAACAGCGCGGCACGCGACTCGGTGTCGAGGTAGTTGAGGAGAAAGAGCCGGTGGCTGCGTGCGTCGTGGTGGTCGGGATCGAAGGCGAGCTGCGCGTCAAAATCCATCAGCGCCTCGGCCACGCGATGACAGGCGAGATGCGCCTGCGCCCGGCTGAAGCGGGCCTTGGGATGCTTCGGATCGAGCTCGAGCGCGCGGGTGTGCGGCCCGATCGCTTCCCCGGCACGGCCGGCGAGCAGCAGCGCGGAGCCCAGACCGGTCCAGCCGGCGGCGTACTCAGGCTTCAGCGCCACCGCGCGACGGAAACAGGCAATCGCCTCCTCCAACTGATTCCGCGTGACCAAGACGGCCGCAAGGTTCGCCTGGATATCGTGCGACGCCGGGGAAATCCGCGCGGCCTCGCGCAGCAGCGCCTCGGCCTCCGCCTGACGGCCGAGGGCATTCCACGCCAGACCGAGACACATCAGCGTGCTCGCGGCCTTCGGCTGCAGCCGCCGGGCGGCGCCGAGGAAATCCGCCGCCTCGCCCGCCCTTCCGCTTTTCAGCGCCACGAGTCCGGAAAGATGCAGCACCGCGAACTCGCGGGGCGCGGCAGCGCGCGCCTCCGCGCAGAAAGCGGCGGCGGCGGCGGACCGGCCCGCCTGGAGGTGGGCGGCCGCCGCCTGCAGAAGTTGCTGAAGTTTGGCGGGCTGCACGCTGAGTCTGGAAAGTGTGAAAGGTCATCTTGAACTTCGGCGTGGCAGCCCGGGCCTTTAGCAAATTCGGGTGATTTCCCCTAATTTCGCCGAGAACTCCACAAGTCGCTCTCTTTCTTTTTCGAGGAATTTTGATTTTGGAGTTTGGATTACCGGTCGGACGGAAAAACGATCCGATTTCACACAGAGAACGCGGAGGACGCAGAGATCGGATCCCGGAAATTCTCTGTGTCCTCCGCGTTCTCTGTGCGAAATCGGATCGAAGGATTTATGCTCAAGTGAACGGCCTTTGCGTCCGATAGTTTTGAGCAACGCCTCCCCCTTCCCCTGCGGAGTCGCGTCCTCTCCTTTTCCATCCATGCCTTCCGACCTTCTTCCTCCGCCCGTCGTCGCGCCGAGCGCGCCGTACACGCTGGAGGAACTCCATCAGCGGATCGAAGCATGCCCCAAGCTCGCCTCGCTCCAAAGCATCAACCGCGCGCTCAGCAGCCTGCTCCATTCCGAGCAGAGCCTGAATTCCCAGATCGCGGAGATCATCCGGCGCGACTCGTCGTTGTCCGCGCGGCTGCTCCGCATCGTCAATTCGGTCTATTTCGGGCTCTCCACGCGGGTGAACAACATCGAGGAGGCCGTGTTTTTCCTCGGGCTGCGCCAGATCCGCGAACTGTCGCTCGCCACGCCGGTGCTCGAGGAGCTCGAGCAGCTCCAGTCGAAGGGCATCGCCAACCTGCCCTGGCGCGAGCTCTGGAGCCACAGCATCGCCACGGCGATCCTGACGCGTGAGATCCTCGCCTCGACCTGCCTGTTTGTGGACGACGACACCGATTATCTCGTCGGGCTGCTGCACAACGTCGGCAAGGTCGTCATGGCCTACGCTTTTCCCCAGGAGCTGAAGATCCTGATGGAGACACCCGCCCGCGATCCGGCCGAGGTCTGCGCCCGCGAGCGCTCCCTGATCGGCTGGGACCACGGCCAGATCGGCGCCTACTATCTCACGCAGCACAATCTGTCGGAGGAGATCGTCTTCGCCGTCCGCCATCACAACGAGCCCGCGAGCGCGCCGAATCATCAGCTGTTCGCCGCCGCCGTGCAGGTGGCCGACTACCTCGTGCGCCACACCGGCATCACGGGCGGCTTCGAACGCATCGACCCGATCGCGGCCGACGCGTGGACGCAGCTCGATGGCTGGCGCATCCTCTACGGCATCGATGACGCCGAGTCATCCGTCGCCCGCGCCGCCCTCGCCAACGCCCTCCAGCGCCTGCCGGCGCTGATGCAAAAGCTGCTCTGAGTAATTTATTATCTGGAACTCAGGAAATCAGGAACGGAAGCAAAAGAGGCACCCGAAGTAAAAGTAGGGCGAGGCGTCCCCGCCGAGCCGCGGCTCACCGGGACGGTTCGCCCTACCTTAAGACAGGCCTGAAGTCCGATTCCTGATTTCCTGAGTTCCAGATAAGACAAATTGCCCGGAATTTATTTTCCCCGGCTCAAGTTGCTCCGCCGCGCGCCGATATTCGGCAATGCAAGCCATGATCAATGACTCCAGCGCCGCGGTTCTCGGCCCGGTGACGCCGGAAGCCTGGCTCGTCCCTTGGGCCGCCAGCGCGGATCCGGCTTACTGCCGCGATCCGGAGGGCCGCATCATCGCCGCCAATCTTTCCTTCGCCCGGAAATTCGGCCGCACGCCCGCGATGTTCGCCGGCGTGCCGCTGGCCGAACTCGTCCACGCCGACGATCTGCCGGCGCTGCAGGCCTCCACCGCCGAGCTCTCCCGACCGCCGCATCGCGGCACACGTCAGCAGCGATGGCGCACGCCGCAGGGCGTGCGGTGGTTCGCGTGGGAGGAATCCGCGCTTCATGACGAAGACGGACGACTCATGGCGATTTGCGCCGTCGGCCGCGACACGACCCGGCAGCATCTCGCCGAGGAACAGTTCTACCGCCTTTCCCGCGCCGTCGAGCAGTCGCCCGTGGCAATCGTGATCACCGATCCCGAGGGACATCCGCAGTACGTGAACTCCAAGTTCAGCGAGGTCACCGGGCGCACGCTCGAGGACCTCATGGACCAGCGCGTCGAAGTGTTGCGCGACGGCCATCCCGACGAGGAATCGTACCGCCAGTTCTGGCAGACGATCCGCGCCGGCGGGGAATGGCGCGGGGAAATCAGCACCCGGCGGCCGGACGGCAGCGTCGTCTGGGAATCGCTCAAGGTTTCCTGCCTCCGCAGCCCGGCGGGCGAGATCACCAATTTCCTCTGCCTCCGCGAGGACATCACCGAGCGCAAGAAGCTCGAGCACGAGCTGCGGCAGGCGCAGAAGATGGAGAGCCTCGGCACGCTCGCGGGCGGCATCGCCCACGATTTCAACAACATGCTCGCTGTGATCAACGGCTACGCGTGGCTGTGCGAGGGCGACCGCGTCGACGCCGCCGTGCTGGCGAAGAACGTGCGCGAGATCCAGCGCGCCGTCTCGCGCGCCAGCGGCCTGGTGCGGCAG
>CALFNJ010000249.1 GCA_937902865.1 uncultured Opitutaceae bacterium | reverse complement strand
CCGGATCAACGGCGAGACGCGCCTCGTTGTTCTCGGGGTTCACCTGATCGATTCCGACCAGGACCAGCGGCAGCGCCTGACCGGAAGGATGAAACCCTTGGTCCGCTCCGGAAAGGTAGCGCAGCGCGGCGAATGGCCAGTCAAACACGTTGAACTGCGCCCAGGCCGACTCGTCGTTCCAGGCGCGAATGACTCCGCCGAGCTGCAATCCGTAGGCCATCTGCCGCGAGGTGAAGTCCTGGTTGCTCTCGAGGGAGAAGTTGCCCGAGGCGCGCCAGAAATACTGCGTGCTCAACCGCTGCTGCACGAGACGTTGGAACTCGAGCCATTCCTTGCTGCGATCGAGCTCTTCCGCGGTGCCGGTGAACTTCGCGCTGGCCACGATCAGCTCCTGCGCCCGCGTGGCCCACGCCGCGCCGTCCGCCACCGGCTCGAAGCCGCCCTTGGAGCCGAAGACGTCAAACGACGCGCCGGTATCGAGGAAGTCGTTCGGGTTTTTCTTCGCATCGAAGGCGATGTCACCCTTGGCATGCACGTTGAAGGTCAGCGAGAGCGGATAACCCACCGACGCGTCCAGCTCGTGCCCCATCATGGCCTTGTCGTAGGCGTAGGTCAGACCCAGCGCCGAGCCGCCCGTGCTGCCCTCGGTGTCGAAGGCCTTGAAGCGCACGTTGAGCGCGGAAAGAATGCCGCCCAACCCCTTCCCGCCACTTCCGAACGCGGGATTTTTCAGCGCGTCGAGCGCCTGATTGAGCGTGTCAGGGTCATTCAGGGAATCGAGCAACGCCTGCTTCGCATCCGGAGCGAGCGCGAGCGTCTGGATCAGGGTCGTCGCCTGCGTGGCGGCATCGGAGGTGCGGTCGGCCGCCGGCGCGGTCGGAGCCAACGTCGCCAGGAGGAAGCCGGAGAAAACGATCCGGAGAGGATTTTGTTTCATGGGAGGAAGCGCGCGGTCCGTTCAGAGTTGCTCTCCGGTGAATTGATACGCCTCGTCCACCGCCACGGAGAACTGGCACACCGTGGTGTCCGGCTGCACGAGCTTGTCCGCCATCGCCGCGACCGCCTTGGTGCGGTTGTAATCCGCCTCGTACCTGGCCCGCAGGCCCACGCTGAACATCTGGTCGAGCTGGGAAGCCAGCGCCTCGGCGGCGAGCCGGCGAGCGGCGGCGGAGTCAGCCGGACTCCACCAGGCTAGTTCCTTCATCGTGAGGTCACCGGCGTTCTTGAAGACCGGTTTCAGTTGCTGGAGCGCGCGGAGAAAAGCCCACGTATTGATGCAGGCGAGGTTGTTGTTCGTCCAATTGCAGGTCGTTGGCATGGCGGGAGGGGTTGAGCGTTACCGCCGCCCGGGGATCAGGCGGCATTCCTCTCCACAACGAAGTCAGCCGGAGGAAACTTTCAGAAAGCTGAGAAAAAATGCGGGAATCAGACCGATCGAGGTGGAACGCGTTGTCCCCAACGCGTTGAAAGACGTTGCCAGCGTTTGACGCGGACGGAGCCGACAACGCGTTAGGGACAACGCGTTCCACCTCGATCTTCAGCTCAAGCCGCACGCTTCCGCCACCAGCTCGAAGGAGCGGATGCGCGCGGCCTGATCGTAGACGGCCGCGGTCACCATCAGTTCATCGATGCCAGTGCGCTGGACGAAATCCGCGAGACCCTGTTTCACGATGGCCGGTGAACCGACGACCGCTTCGCGAAAGGCGTGGGTGACCATCGCCTTTTCCGGCGGGCTCCACACTTGATCGATGTCATCGACCGGCGGCGGCAGCGGTCCAGGCGTGCCGCGCCGCAGATTGACGAAGGCCTGCTGCTGCGAGGTGAACAAGCGCGCGGCTTCCGCGTCGGTCCCGGCGGCGTAGGCGCCGACGGCCGCCATGGCGTAGGGCCGCGGCATCGCGGCGGACGGACGGAATTCGCTGCGATACGCGTCGAGCGCGCCCGCGAGATGATCCGGCGCGAAATGCGAGGCGAACGCGAACGGCAGGCTGAGCGCCGCCGCGAGCTGCGCGCTGAACAGGCTGGAGCCAAGCAGCCAGATCGGCACCGCCAGTCCGCCTCCGGGTACTGCCTGCACCGCCCGGTTCGTGCCGCGGAAATAGCCCTGCAGCTCCATCACGTCCCGGGGAAACTCATCGGCCGAATCCAGGTTGCCGCGCCGCAGCGCGCGCGCCGTGAGCGGGTCGGTGCCGGGCGCCCGGCCGAGGCCGAGATCGATGCGGCCGGGGAAAAGCGTCTCGAGCGTGCCGAACTGCTCGGCGATCACCAGCGGCGCATGATTCGGCAGCATCACGCCGCCGGAGCCCACGCGGATCTTCGACGTTCCCGCCGCGATGTGTCCGATGACCACCGCCGTGGCCGCGCTCGCGATGCCCGGCATGTTGTGATGCTCGGCCACCCAGTAGCGGCGATAACCCAATTGCTCGGCGCGCCGCGCCAGTTCGAGCGAGCGATCCAGCGCCTGGGCCGCCGTGCCGCCCCGCACAATCGGGGAAAGATCGAGAATGGAAACCGGAACCATGGGAGGGAGAAGGAGGAAGTAAGAAGGAAAAATTAAGAAAGCGAACGCCGCCGCGGCGAAAGCCCAGGGCGAGGCATGGTCGGCATTCCTCCACAGTCCCACGTCGCCTGCTCATTTCTTGATTCTTCCTTCCTCCGTCGCTCCACCCGGGCGCTCGAATGTCCCTCTCTCTTGGTGATCGCTTGGGAACACGGAGGTCGCGAAGGGGAAGAGAGGTCACGGAAAAATCCGCGACCTCCCTTCCCCTTCGCGACCTCCGTGTTAGAAAATGGATCGCGGATCGAAATCCAAAATCGCGAATCCAACCCTTTCTTCCTTCTTCCTTCCCGTCAGGGATCAACGATCACCGGCAGTCCTACCCAGGCCAGACCGAGCAGCGTCTGCGCGTCCCAGTTCGCGAGGCGGAAACAGCCGTGCGACTCCGTGCGCCCCACCTGCTCCGGCACCGGTGTGCCGTGGATGCCGTAGCCGGGACGGTCCAATCCGATCCAGGCCACGCCGACTGGATTGTTCGGCCCCGGCGGCAGCACAAGCTTGCGGCCGAGTTCGCGGGCTTCCGCCGATTCGGGAAACACCGCGGGATCGAAGGTATAATTGGGACCGGGGATCACCACGGTGACGTGCAGCTCTCCCTCCGGACGTTTCTCCGCCATGTGCGCGATGCTCACGGGAAAATGCGCGATCAGCCCGCCATCCGCGTCCCTCGCCTCCAGCGTGTGTCCGGCCAGATAAATGTGCAGGTGCGCCACCGCGCCATCCAGCGTCACCCGGCCCACTGCCGGCACGGTCAACTTCGCGCCCACGGGCAGCGGCTGGCTCCAGTCCACCGTCGGATTCAGCCGCTTGATCAGCGCCGGATGCGCGTGCGCGCGTTCAGCCACCAATTCTAGCGCGGTTTCATAATCGAGTGCCGTCTGCTGGGATTTGCCGAGCCAGGTGGTGCTGAGCGGCTGCAGCCGGGCCAGGTCGTCCGCGGTGAGCGTGACCTCGGTCAGCGGCGGAGTGAGCAACAGCAGCTGGGCGCGGGTGGCGTCGTCCAATGCGCCGGTCGCCGGCAGGTCCCGGCTTTCCTGCCAGGCCTGCAGCGCCGCCACCGACTGGGCGCCCGCCACGCCATCGATCGCCCCGCAGGAAATCCCGCGGCGCGCGAGTGCCACCTGGGCCTCCAGCCACGATGTCACCGGCTGGCCCGCCGGATTCCAGATCGGCACCTTGATCTCGATCGGCGAAGCGCCGGCCTCACGCACCGGTGCCGTCGTCGCCTTCTTGCTGGCCGCCGCGGATGCTGGCGCCGAACTCGCAGCCGCCGGCGCTGCGCAGGCCAGCGTCGTTCCAAGCAGGAAAAGCGCGAGGGCGGCCAGACGCGGGCAGGAAGCGGAGAAAAGCGGACGCATGAACGGACACAGTCTCAGCCGACGCCTGTTGGTTGCCAAGCGTTCCATCACCCGCATTCCCAAGGTAGGGACGGGCGGCCCGCCCGTCCGCTTCGGCTCCGCTCACTCTCTCAATCCTCGATCCCGGACGGGCGAGGCTGCCCGTCCCTACCTTCAATTCTTCGGCGGTCATGGTAGGGGCGTCCCTTGGGACGCCCGTTCGCTCCGCCAACCCCAAACCCGGTCGTCCCAAGGGACGCCCCTACATCGGGCCCGACGGCCGAGGCATATCTAACCAAACCGACCGCGCCCGGAGGTCGCGTTCCACCTGAGATTCGCCGCGCTTTCGTTGGGTAAAGACCCCACCTAGCTCCCCGCCCGCCAAGGTGATGCGGGGCGAACATCTTTCCGCAACGCCGGTCAGTCGTGCGCCATGCCTCCGAATCGCCTCGTCCTCGTCCGTGTCCTGGTCCCGCTCGTGCTGCCGCTGCTTGCCGCCAGCCTGGCGCCGCGGGCGCAGGCCCAGGAGCTGAGCGTGCTCGGCGGCGTAACCCACTCCTCGGATTTCGCGCAGGCGAGCTATGCGTGGCAGGTCGATTACCGGCAGGACTTCTTCAAGCATTTCGCCGCGTCGATCGCCTATCTGAATGAGGGCCACGTGACCGGCCATCATCGCGACGGCAACGCCTGGCAGGTGTGGGGCAACGTGCCGTTCTGGAACGACCGCGTCGCGCTCTCGCTCGGCGCCGGCGCGTATTATTTTTATGACACGCAGCCGCTGCCGAACGGCGACACGCAGAACGTGCACGGCTCGGCGCCGATCTTCAGCTTTTCCGCCACGGGTTATCTCAACGACCGCTGGTTCTATCGCTTCATGGCCAACCGCATCAATCCGTCGAGCGGCCGCAAGGTGAACACCGCCGTCATCGGCGCCGGCTATTGGTTCGGACCGAACCGCCGGCCGCTCGGCCAGCAGCCGAATGAAGGCAAGTCGGAGGTTGGCTACGTCACCGAATCGCAGCTCACCGCGTTCGGCGGGCAGAGTGTCGTGAACACGTTCTTCAGCGAGAAGGCCTGGGCCGGCGCCGCGGAATATCGGCGGGGCCTCCTCCCCCATCTCGATGTCACCGCCACCTATCTCTACGAGGGCAACCCCAAGGTGATCCGTCGCAGCGGCGTCGCACTGCAGCTCTGGGGCGTCAATACGTTCATCGACCGCGACACCTCGGTCGGCATCGGCGTCGGACCGTACGTCAACATCGACCACAAGCATCCCGCCACCACCGGCGTCGATGTCGGCCGGAGCAATCCCGCCGCCGTCGCGCCGCTCGTCAGCCTCACCATCGCGCGTCATCTGTCCGAGCGCTGGATCGCCCGGCTGACCTGGGATCGCGTGACCACGACCTACAACCGCGACGCCGACGTCTTCCTCGCCGGCTTCGGCTACCGCTGGCTGGACTGAGCCGCCGCCGCGCTCCGTCCATTCGCGCCTTTTTCCCTTTCGCCGTCATGAACCATTCCCAACGCGCCGCTCCCGGACGACGGATTTCCCGCTTCTTCGGACGCTTCATCCCGCAGCACTTTCTGCGCGGCCTCACCGTGTTGGTGCCAACCGCCATCACGCTGGCGCTGCTCTTCTGGTTCTTCGACAAGATGGATGGCATCCTGCGTCCGCTCGTGCGCACGCCCGGCGTCGGCCTGGCGTTGCTCCTGGTGATCATCCTGTTCGTCGGCTGGATCAGCACCTTCGGCACGGTGAAGCGCTTCTTCCGGCGCTTCGATGTCTGGCTCGAACACACGCCCGGCGTGAGCTTCATCTATTCGTCGACCCGCGATTTCCTCGAGGCCTTCGCCGGCCGGAAGCGCCGGTTCACGCATGCGGTCCTCGTGAGCGTGCTCGCGGATGACGTCTGGCTGGTAGGCTTCCTGACGGACGAGGATCTCGAGGGCTTCAAGCTCGGCGTCCAATATGTCTCAGTCTACGTGCCGCAGGCCTACAACGTCGCCGGCCAGCTCTATCTCGTGAAGCGGGAACGCGTGCGCCCGATCGAGCACCTCTCGGCCGCCGACGTGATGAAGTACGCCGTCACCGGCGGCGCTGTGGAGCTGACTGCCCGCAGCGGCCCGCACGCGCATCGTTCTCCCCCGAAGGAAAAGGAGAAAGAGAAAGAGAAGGAGAAGGAAACCGACGAGCCCCTCGTCGCCGCCTGAGCCGAGGGCGCTCTGCCCCTCCAACCCGGCCCGAATGGGTCGGCGACCTCCCGGTCGCCGGCAAACGCGACCGGGAGGTCGCGTCCCCAATGGAGGCTGCACAATCCCGGAGCGGCGGATTAGGGATAATCCGCCCCACCCCCGGCAACCCAACCCAGACGTTGTCGTCCATGCGCCGGATTACCGACTCCGGATTCCGAAATCGAGAATCGAAAATCCAAAATCACCTCATCATTCCGCGGCGCGGAGGATCTTGGCGTCCACCACGAACGGGCCCGCCGGGAGCACGCTCGCCAGCAGTACCAGCGCCGTGCGCCGCCAGGGCCAGGAGTAACGCCGGACCACCGCGAACACCGCCAGCACGTAGAGCACGAAAAGAATTCCGTGCGCCATGCCCACCACGCGCACCGCCAGCGGCCAGCCCGCGAGGTATTTGAGGGGCATCGCCACGCCCAGCAGCACGAGGAAGGAAACACCTTCCCAAAACGCGACCAGCCGCAGCCGATCCAGCGGAGTCTTGAGTGAGCGCATTGCCTCGATCTGCGCGCAGCCCCGGGCCGCTGTCGAGCCAGGATCCAATCGGATTTCGCGCAGAGGCGCGGAGGCGCAGAGATCGGAGCACAGAGACCGGAAGCCAGAAACAGACAGCGTCGCCCTCCTCCATTATCTCCTCGCTGGCTGACTCAGATCCGATCGATCTCCGCGTCTCTGCGACTCTGTGCGAGACTTCCGTTATCCGGAAAAGCCAGTGGTGACTCATTTTAAATTTTTGAGGCGATTGCCTGGGGCGGACGGTGACCGTTTTGGGGAGGCCAAACTTCAA
>CALFNJ010000248.1 GCA_937902865.1 uncultured Opitutaceae bacterium | reverse complement strand
CATCCCGATGTGGAAAAAGTCCTCATCTACGAGATCGAGCCTCTGATCCAGCAAAAGGTCGCCCCGTACTTCGGACAGCAGAATTACCCCGTGGTGAACGATCCGCACGTCACCGTGCATTACGACGATGCCCGCCACTACATCCTGACCACCGAGGACAAATACGACATCATCACGTCCGATCCCATCCATCCGTGGGTCAAGGGCGCCGCCACGCTTTACTCGAAGGAATACTTCGAGCTCTGCAAAAAGCATCTCAACCCCGGTGGCCTCATCACGCAGTGGGTGCCGCTCTACGAGAGCAACGTCGAGGCCGTGAAGAGCGAGATCGCCACGTTCTTCGAGGTGTTTCCCAACGGCGTGATCTGGAACAACGACAACGGCGGCGTCGGCTACGACATCGTCCTGATGGGCCAGGTCGAGCCGATGAAGATCGACGTCGACGCGCTGCAAAAGCGCCTCGATCAGCCTTCCTACGAGAAGGTGGTCGCATCGCTCAATGAAACCGGCTTCGGCTCCGCCGTCTCCCTGCTGAGCACCTACGGCGGCCAGGCTTCGGATCTCACGCCATGGATGAAGGACGCGCAGATCAATCAGGACAGCAACCTCCGCCTCCAATACCTCGCCGGTCTGGGCCTCAATTCCCTCAAGGGCGGGAGCATCGGCGACGAGATCATGAAGTACCGGAAGTTCTCCGACACCCTGTTCGTCGCCACCGGCGAAAAACGGGACGAGTTGCGCCAGGCGCTGGGCAGTCCCTGACCGATGTCGGGGCGGCCCTTGGGACGCCTGGTTAGGCTCCGCAGAGATTAAGATGCGGGCGTCCGTAAAGAACGCCCCTACTTCACCGAGTCGCCTCAGCTGAGATCGCGGATCGATCCGAACTCCGGATCGAATAGCCGCCGGTAGGTGCGCACGATCATGCCGTCGGTCAGGCCCGCGAGCCAGTCGCAGATCTGCCGCGCCTTGCCGGCCTGCGTGGTCTCGGCGTCGATCAGCCGTCCGACCCGCGGCGGAAGAATATTGATCACGCGCGCCTCTTTTTCGACGTAGTTGCGCCAGCAGGATTCCCAGAGCTGGAAAAGGACCCGGCGGGCCTTGTGCTCCATCTGCTGGAGCTGCGGGCTCTCGAAAATGATGTCGTTGGCGAGCTTCTTGAAGAACGCCGCCTCGCGCTCCGCCTCGGGCGCAACGACCAGTTCGAAACGATAGCGATTGGTCCGCGCGGCCATGAAATTGTCCCGCTCACGGAGGCGACAGGCGGTGATGAAACCGCCGAGCTTCATCGAGATGACGTTTTCCAGCCGGTCTCCGCGGATCGCGGTAAAGAGCTGGTCCAGCAGCCGCAGGCGCTCCGCGTCGATCGCCTCGCCCGCCGCCCACGCTTCGATGCGCTCGATCGTGAGGAAGCCGGCCTTCACGCCGTCGACGATGTCGTTCAGCGAATAGGCGGCATCATCCGCCCAATCCATGATCTGGCATTCCACGCTCTTCAGGCCGTTCAGCTTTTCGCCTTCGTGCAGTTCCACCGGAATCGACGCGCCATCGAAAACGAAAGCGCGGACGCTTTCCTGCGGATCGTAGAGGAAGTGGTTTTTCGGCGGCGTCGGAAATTCGCGGAAGAGCTTTTTGTACTTCAGGACGCCGTCGAGCAGCGCCCGTGACGGCTGCATCCCGCGCACGCCCGCTTCGTTCTCATAGATCGTCGCGGTGAGCAGGTGCAGCGTCTGCGCGTTGCCCTCGAAGCCGCCCCACCTGAGCATCAGTTCCTGGAGCGTGCGCTCGCCGGAATGCCCGAAAGGGGGATGCCCGAGATCGTGGGCAAGGCACACGCCCTCGACCAGGTCGTCGTCGATGTAGAAGTCGTCCGCCAGCGGCCGGGCCTGCGTGCGCAGGAAGTGGCAGATCGACCGGCCGATCTGCGCCACCTCCATCGAATGCGTGAGGCGCGTGCGGTAGAAATCGTATTCCCCGGAAAGAAAAACCTGGGTCTTCGACTGCAGTTTGCGAAAGGCGTGCGCGTGAATGATCCGGTCGCGATCGATCTGGAAGGCACTCCGATAGTCGGGCTTGCGACCTCCGCCTTGGGTCTCGCTGTCAAAGGCGTTGTAGAAGCGATTGGCCATCGGGATTTGGCTTCGACACGAAAGCCAACCACAGCACGATGCAACTCCTTAGAATCCGCGCAACCTGCCGATCCCATGAGTCAGGACGTACCTTCCCCGCTGCTCCGCCGTCTCGAACAAGCTGCGCGTTCCGCCGGCCGGAAAGCGTATGCGCCGTACTCCAAATTCCGCGTCGGCGCCGCAGTGCTCACTGGATCGGGTCGGATTTTCTCCGGCTGCAATGTCGAGAACGCCTCCTACGGACTCTGCAATTGCGCGGAGCGTTCGGCCATCTTCGCCGCGGTCACTGCTGGTGAGCGACGGATCACTGCCGTCGCGGTCCATACGCCGACAGCCGCCCCCACCATGCCCTGCGGCGCCTGTCGCCAGGTGATCCATGAATTCGGACCCAAGGCTCTCATCGTCGCCTTGGGCAACGGTCGCGCCCGCGTCGAAACCCGCCTCGATGCATTGCTGCCGCACGCCTTCGGACCGAAGGACCTCAAGTAAGCTGAGACCCGGCGATTCGCCGCGGACGTGATCAACCCTGCGGACCGCCGAGAAAATCCCGCACCGCCGCAACGACGTCGCCGCGCGGAATTTCCCGCTCCGTCCGTTCGCCCAGATCGCGCAGCTTCACCACGCCCTTGGCGAGTTCCTCCGTGCCGTAGATCAGCGCCAGTCGCGCGCCCGACTCGGCCGCCGCCTTGAACTGTTTGCCGAAGGCGGTCTCCTTGATCGGATACTCGACGCGATGGCCGGCGGCCCGAAGCGCCTGGATGTCGGCGAACGCAGCCTTCCGTTCCGCCGCGCCGCCGATGACGCAATAGACGTCCGACGCCTGCACGAGGTTCGGCAGCAATCCGCGTTGTTCGAGCAGCAGCGCAAAGGTCATGTCACCGA
>CALFNJ010000247.1 GCA_937902865.1 uncultured Opitutaceae bacterium | reverse complement strand
TGAGGTCCGCCCGGATGCGTCCGATCCGCTCGAGGCTCGCGACGAAATGACTGGTGATAAGCTCCGCCGCCGCGCTCGGCGTCTCGGCCCGGACATCCGCCGCAAAATCGCAGAGCGTGAAATCGATCTCATGCCCCACCGCCGAGATCACCGGCACCGCGCACGCCGCCACGGCCCGCACCAGCGCCTCCTCGTTGAAAGCCCACAAATCCTCGAGGCTGCCGCCGCCGCCGCCGATGACGAGCAGGTCGAAGATGCCCAGCTCCTGCGCCACACGCAGCATCTCGATCATTTCCGCCGCGGCGCCTTCACCCTGCACGCGGGCCGGCAGCACGACCACCCGCCCCCGCCAGCCCCGGCGATGAAGGATGCGCACAAAATCCTGCACGGCCGCGCCGGTCGGTGAGGTGATGAATCCGACGCTCCCCGGCATCGGCGGAATCCGCCGTTTCTTTTCCGCGGCGAACAATCCCTCGTCAGCGAGCCGGCGCTTCAACGCCTCGAATTCCCGCTGCAGCCGGCCGATCCCGTCCTCGACGACCACGCGGACGATCAGCTGGTACTGGCCGCGCTGCTCATAGACGCTGACTTCGCCGTAGGCCAGTATCTGCTGCCCGTCGCGCAGCGCCACCTTCTGCCGCGCCGCGTCGCCGCGGAACAGCACCGCACTGAGCTGGGCACCCGCGTCCTTGAGGGAAAAATAGACATGGCCGCTCGCCTGCGCCCGCAGGTTCGACACTTCGCCGCGCACCCAGCCGGGGCGCAGCCCGCTCTCGAGCAGGAGCTTCACCCGGCGGGTGAACTCGGAGACCGACTCGATCCGGTCCGACGCCTCCCCCGCGAACAGCGCATCCTCCGCCGGTCTCATGCCGCGGATTTTTTTCGCCCGTAATGCCGGCGCAGCAGATGCGTGCCCGAGACAATCGCCACGATCGCTCCGCCGGCGTACAGCAGCATCTTGCCTTTGCCGTGCAGCAGGGCGTCACCGAAGAGAATGAAGGCGGCGTTCTGCGGCATGCAGAGTACGAACGACAGCACGAAGAATTTTCCGAACGGCACCTCCGCCAGCCCGAGCAGATAATTCTGCACGCAGAAAGGGATGCCCGGCGTCAGCCGCAGGATCAGGATCATGTCGGTCGTGTCGCCCGCATCGACCTTGGGCAGCTCGTAGCCCAGCCGCACCACGAGCTTTTCCAGCAGCGGCCGCAGGGCGTGGCGCGCGAGCCAGTACGCGAGGACGTAATTCACCGTGACCGCCAGCATCGCGAGCAGGATCACGTTGGTCATGCCCAGCCGGTCCGCGAACGCCGGCCCCGCCGGCAGGATGAACGTCAGCGAGGGCACGCCGAGCGCCGGCGCAATCGCCATCGCGGTGAAAAACGCCACCGGCCCCATCGCGCTGATCATCGTCACGCCGCGGTTGATCCAGTCGGTCACCCGCGCGACGAGCCCGCGCACATCCCCGCCGCTCACCACCAGCAACACCGCCACGCCCGCCACCGCGGCAATCGCGGCCAGCTTCAGGAGCGGGAGTTTCTTCTTTTGGGTCGGGGGCATGCGGTGAAGCAGGAGACGGGAGACGGGGGACCGGAGACAAGGGGGAAAACGGGAAACAGGAGCCCGGCGCCGGGGAGCGACCCCCATCCGAACCGGATATTTTATCTGGAACTCAGGAAATCAGGAAACGAATCACGACCCGCTGACGGCCGAGATAGATCGTATAATGGGGACGCGACCTCCCGGCCGCGTGTTCGCGGTCGAAATGCAACGGGGGCCGTGAGGCCGCCGGATTCGCGCCGCTTGGGAACGAACCTCAACGCGGAATCCGGCGTCGTCACCGTGGCGCTGCTTGCGATCCGCCTCCATGTGACATGCGGTCCTGGCTTCGGTCCTGCGCAACGCCCGAGCGATCGCGGAATCCCGAGGCGGGTCGGAGACCCGCCCTACTCGGCGTCCTGATCTCCCGAAGCGCGTAACAGGCGGCTTGCCCGCCTGTTGAACGGCGGCTCTGATGGATGAAATGATGAGCGCGCCCGCTTCCGAGCCCGCCCCGGCCGTGGGTGCATGGCCGCGCCTGCAGGTCGCGCTCGCCTGGCTCGGGTTGGCCGGCCTGGCCATCATCACCCTGACGAGTCCCGGCGCGACCCGCGTGTATGCCTCGCCGTGGTCCACGCTCTACGCCGCAACGCTCGCGATCCCGGTGCTCATGCTCCTGCTGCGAGCATTCGATGCCCGCCAGCCACTGGTCCGGCCGGACCGTTCCTGGCTGATCCTGATCCTCGCCGTTGCGGCGATCGTCCTCCTGTCGGCCGGGACGAGTCCATACGCCGGCTCCAGTCTGCTCTGGTCGGCGCCACTGCTGGCGCCGCTCGCTGCGTTTCTCGTGATTTTCGACTGGCTCCAGGCCGGGCCGCCGGAAAAAGCAGTGGAGCGGCGCGTGCGCCTGCTCACGGTCGCCGGCGTTTTTTTCGCCCTCGTTGCCTTCGTCAGCCTGGCGCTCTGGCTGCTGAATCTGCCGTCGTCCGTCTCCGCCGGCGGCAGCGTGCTCGACGCCCGCAATCCGTTTCCGCTCGGACACTCGAACTACACGGCGGGCATTTCGCTCCTCATGCTGCCCTGTTTCGCCGCGCGGGCACGCCGGACGCGCGGCGTTCCCCACGTATGCTGGGTTCTCGCCGCGCTGCTCGCGCTCGCTCTGCTGTTCACGAGCGGCAGCCGCGGGGGCTGGATCGGGCTGGTGGTGCTGGTGTTGGCTTTCGTCCCTTCCCTGGCGCGCGCGCTCCGGCTGAAACCCTGGCTCGTGCTGCTCGCGGGCGCCCTCCTCCTCGCGGTGCTGCTGGGCTTCAATCCCCGCCTGCGCGCGATGATCGGACGCACTCCGCCGGACGCCGAGCCGAACGTCAGCAACGTGCAGCGAGCCGCGATGATGAAGGCCGGCTGGCTGATGGGAAAGGATCGTCCGTTGCTCGGCTGGGGTCCCGGCACCACGCCGCTCGCCTATCCCCGCTATCGCGCCCAGCTCGACGGCGGCGCGGAAAACGTCCTGCAGCTGCACAGTCTTCCGGTCCAGCTCTGGGGTGAACTGGGGCTTGCCGGGATCGCCGCGGCCCTCGCCCTGCTCGCTCTCGCCGCGCGGACCGGCTGGTCCACGCCGTCGGTCCGCCCGCTCCTGCTCGCCGCCTCCGGCTACGCGGTCTTCAGCCTGACGGACTGGCAGTTCGATGTGCCGGTTTTCTCGGTCGCGCTCGCCGCGGCCTGCGCCTGGATCGCACCGGTCGGACAAACTTCCTTCCGCTGGCGGCTGGGGCTCGGTGGCGCCGCGGTCGCCGGCATGGCGGTGATTTTCTTCGCCGGTCGGCGCGACCCGACACCCGAGCTCGATGTCCGGGCCCTGGAAATGGCGCAGAATGTCGGCGAGGTGCATCGGGCCATCACCTTTCTCGACCGTTCGCTCGAGCAGAACCCCGACCAGGAGATCGCACATTTCAACCTCGGCTGGCTGCTCGTGGTGCAGGATCCCGCGAAGGCGGAGCAGCATTTCCTCGCGGCGGCGCATCTGGTGCCCGACAAGGGCGGCGTCTATTTCGGCCTCGGCCTCGCGCGCCTCAACCAGGGCCGGCAGAACGAGGCTGCGCGGGCGTTCGCGCTCGAGACGCTCAACGACCCGATCTTCCTCACCTCGCCCTGGTGGCGGCAGCCGGCGATCGCCGCGCTCCATCCGGCGACCCGCGCCGCGACGCTGCAGTTGCTCGATCAGCTCGAGCCTCGCCTGCCGGCGGGATCCTTCGCCACCCGCGAGGCCGCCTGGCTGCGCGCGCTGATCCCCTGGCTGGCTGACGAAAGCACCGTGGAATCGATCCGGGCCCACGCCGACACCGCGGAACGCCGGAACTACCTTGCGACTCAAACCCTGCCGCCTTCGTTCGCCACCGCCTCGGTCACCGCTTACCGCCGCGAGCGCACCGGCTATCCGGTGCTGATGCGCAATCTCGACCTGCCCCCGCCCACCGATCTTTTCGACGTCCAGGAGAACACCCTCGCCGCCGGGGAGCTGCGCTTCCTCTTCCCGCGCAAAGGCTGGCTCCCGGGACCGCTGGCGGTTCTGCTGCTCGACCAACGGAACTGAGTCCCGCTCGTGCCCCGCAACGCCTCCCACACCCTGCGCGAAACCGTGCTGCCGTTGAGCCTGCTCGCGGGCGATACGCTCGTGACGTTCGCCGGCCTCACGCTCGGCTGGTGGCTGCGTTACGCGCCGTCGTCACCGGTCAGCCGGCTCCGCCTCGACGTGCCGGACGCGACGTTCGCCCAATATCTCCCGCTGCTGCTCGTCGGCGTGGCGCTGCTCGTCGCCGCCTTCGCCCAGCTCGGCCTCTACGACACGCGCCTGCTCCTCCGCCGCTACCAGAGCCTCAACGCGATCCTCAAGGGCTCGGGCTTCTGGCTCGCCGCGTACCTCGGCGTCTCGCTCGTGCTGAAATTCGATCC
>CALFNJ010000246.1 GCA_937902865.1 uncultured Opitutaceae bacterium | reverse complement strand
ATCGGCTGCTAGAAGCGCGGCGGAGGATTGACCGACGTCCCTGCGGAAATCGCGAGGCTCGGTCCTCCATATTCGACGAAGCCTTCGAATTCGGTGACCTTGGGATTGAGGTCGAGACTGATACTGTAGCCGTCCTCCTCCACCGTCGGGGTACAGGTCAGCTCCACGCCCACATTCCGGGTCGCGAATTCCTGCGGTGTGCCCGCGGTGATTGTCACACCCGCCGAGCCGCTGCCGCCTGAGGCCCCGCCAGCCGTCGAGCCCACCTGGCTTTGAATTTCCCCGTAGCTCTGGGGATAGCGCATTTCCTGCGCGACCGTGATCGTCGCCGGATGACCGGACAGCACGGTCACCCGCGGTGCGCTCAAAAGATCGGTGCCCTGTTTTTGCGCCAGCGCGCGAATGACGGCGTTCATGTCGAACTCTCCGACCATTCCCGAAATGTTCGCGAATCCCGTGGCGTGGTCGCCCAGTGAGACACTGCCCGGCAGCCGCGGCGCCTGCGTGCCGGCCACGGCCTTCCCGTCGATGATGATGGCATTGGCGGATTGTGCGCCGCTGAAGGCCTGCGCCAGGGTCCGATTCGTACCCGAGGTGTCGTAAGTTTCCTGCGGCAGGAAAACCGGGCGGCCGTTGGCGTCGAGCACGGGCGTCCCGGTTTCCGGATTGATTTGCGGCAGCCCGCGCCGGCTGAAGTTCCATTGGATGCCAAGCTCGTCGAGCGCTCCGTCCTGGACTTCCATGAATTTGGCCTCGATCTGCACCTGGCGCACCGCGCTGTACCGGGTGAGAATCGCCCGGATCCGCTCGAGCTGGCGATGCGTGTGCGTGGCGAAGACACCGGAGCCATCGTACGCCAACCCACTTCCGGGCGTGGCCTCGAAATCGACTCCCGCCTGCTGGAGAAACTCCTTCAGCGCCGCCGCTTCGCTCGCCGGTGAAACCGGATCCGTCCTCGCTCCGGCCATATCCCGCTTGGATCCTCCGGCGGCCAGACTCGCCCCCAGTCCCGTGGTCCGGATGACCGTCGATCGAGAAACCGGAAAATAGGCGGTCTCCAACGGCGCCGCCTCGCCATCCGGCCGCAACACCACAGCGTCCGCCTGCACCTCATACTGATAACCCACGGAGTCGGTCACCAAGTCGAGCACCCGCCGCAGCGAAAGGTTCCGCAATGCCAGACTCACCGCCGGCGGTTTTCCTGTCGGATCGATCAGGACGACGTTCACACCTTTCTGGCCGATGTCCGTCGAATCGAACTGTTCTGAGGCCGCACTCAGCGCACTCGCGACCCGACCCAATTCGACGTGCGTGAAGCTGACGTTCGGCAAAACGATGCGATCGAGCTTTTGCTCCAGCGGCGACGCTCGATCCATAACCTCAGGAGCCCGCGAGCGCGCTCCCCTGTCTCCCGCCGATCGCCAGCTTTGATCCACCTGATCGAGCATTTCAGCCCGGGTCGTTGGCCGCGGCGCCACCGCCGATTGGCCGCGCACGCCGTTCGCCCCTGCCATTGCGAAACCGGCAACGATCACTCGCAGGCCACGGAAGGAAAAGAGGCCCGTCGACCTTGTCCGTGCTTTCATCTCAAGATCCTCCTTCCGATGCCATGGTCAGCGTCCAGACTTCAGGCTCGGTCTCCGTTTCCACGGGAGATACGGCGGTCAGTTCCACCGTCGGAGGAGCGAGCTGGACGGCTTGAACGCGGTAACAAATTCCGTCGCATTCAATCTCCTCGCCCCGCTGGAGGGTGAATCGCTCATCGGACGCTCCATGATGACCAAGCACCGCCGAGGGTTCGCCATGATAGGTGCGCTCGCGATCCGTGAGCATGATTTCCTCGCCGCTGGCTTCGTCGCGCACCAAGGCCTCCGCGATCCAGCCCGTCGTCGCTCCCCTCTCGTCGGCGTTCCGATCTTGCGGTCGCACCACCCGAAAATGCTCGATCCGCAGTCCAAGCCCGGAAATCAGCTCGTCCGAGCCGGCGAGGAAATGCTCCGTGGTCAGCGTATTTTCAAACAGGCCGAGGCAATTTCCCGCTTCACCCGCAAAACCGACCAGCTGCAGACGAAACAGCGCGGGACGCACTTCCAGCAGGTCGAAGGTGGAGTGGCGTGAGCTTTGCGCTGGCATCGTCACCGCCGGCAATGACGCCAGGAAGGCATCGGACCCCGCCTGCCGATAAATCGTCGGCGGCGTGAACAGATCGTAGAGCCATTCCAGCCCGTCCGGCTGCGGCTGCGGCGCCTCCCACGCCCGTTCCTCCACGGACGGATCGGAGACAGCCGACATCAGTTCCGCCGACACTGCTGAATCCATCGCACCGTTGCAAAGTTCCCCGCGCATCTCGGCCAAACCTGAAAGTGGCTCCGTTGTCGCCCAAGCCAGCCAGGCGGTGCTGCACGCCAACAGAAACAGCGCGCCTACCAGTGCTCCCTTTTCCGGATGAACGAGGACTCGCCGCACGGTGCTCATCCGAAATCCCGCGATCCAGGGGCCAACTTGTCCGGCACCTTCCCGATGAAATTCACCACCTCGACGACAACCGTGTACGTGGAGGCCGCCGGTACGACCACCCCAACTGGCGTCGAATCCACAAGTTTGCCCATCGGGGCCGTATCGCCGGGCACCAGCGAAGCGGAGCGATCCAACCGTCGCGGAGCTCCGGTCGAGGCCCCGCCGCTCACATGCGTGACTTCGACAGAACGGACCACCAGCGGAAGTGGCGCGGCTGCGAGATCGTTGAGGAACGAACGCAATGTCCCGGTGAAGCCCGTAAACACCATCCGGAATGCCGTGCCCCCCACCATTCCCGAACGGCGTAGCGATCGCTGCGGATCGAGAGTGAAATAGTCCACGATCATTCCGCTCGGATTCGGTGTCGCCGGACGGACGCGGTTCACTCCGATCCGCTCGGGTGTGCCAGGGGTCGGACGCTCGCGCTGAAAGGAAACGAGGCTTTCCGGGCGAGCATCGAACAGCAGGCTCAGCAGAGTCTCCGCCCAGCGCCTTTGCCGGAGAACGAGCGGGGCCATCTCCGCCGTCGGCGGTTCCTCGGCATAAGCCGAAAATCCGAAGCGCTCTCCTGACTTCAGGGTGATTCCCTCCTTCTCCGCCCGCTGACGTATCCGCGCAGCAAAAGCAGCCAGCTCGAAGAAGGTGTCGGTGGCCGTCGCCGATCCACCGCCGGCTTCTCCCGATGCCGGATCCGCTTCGTCTGCCTGCAATTTCGCTGCCGCTCCCACCAGTGCCAGTCGAACCGCGGCCAGGTTCGTTTCGAGACGAACCGCGTTTTCCTTGGTCGGCGCAGGGCTCTGCGTCCCGTAATCGTTCCGTTCGCGCAGCTTCGCTTTCCAGCGACCGCCGGCTCGTTCGGCAGTGCGGTGCATGCGCACGAGCCCGGCGCCTTCGGCAAGCAGGATGACTGCTGTCACGCTCAGGAGGCAGAGCCAGAATCGACGTCCGGTCAGAGCAGCATTCATCGCAGCCTTTCCTCCTTCGGCACGACACTCAGCGCGAAGCGAAGAACCCCCGGCGCCTCGTCCACAAATCGGCTGTCCTCGACTCGCGCGATATACGGCGAATCTCTCAGCAGTTCGAGCAGCGTGCGCACCCGTTCTCGCGACCCGCTCGTATCGGAGCCTGCCGACTTCCGATCGAGCAGGCGTCCTTCGATCAAAAATTTTCGCTCCTCCCGCCGCGCGTCGGCGCTTTGCCGCGGCGCCGGTTGCAGCGCATCCAGCCAAATGTCCCCCATCCTTGCCAACCGGTCCTGCAGGTCGGCGAAAAAGCGCACCCAGTCGGATCTCGCCGCGATCAAGGCCTGTGCCTGCTCACACTCGGCGCTGAGCGCCTTGGTCCGTGCGAGGCTGTCGCGATTGCGCGCCGCAAAGCCGCGAAGGGGAACAAGCTCCCGCTCGACCTTTCTGGCGGCGGCCTCGGCGGCAACCGTCGCGCGATGACTGGACCAAAACAGCGGCAGCGGCGCGATCGCGGCTACTACGGCCGCCGCCATCGCGGTGGAGCGTCGCCGGCGCGTCTCGTCTGCAAGGAGCAGGTGGCGCGGCACCAGGGTGAGCGGGGGCCAGGAGCGATCCACAAGGCCGCTCGCCAGGCCGACGAGCGAGGCCAGCCGACCTTCGGCGCCGGCCGAGACCGCGCGCGCACCGGGCAGAACCGCCACGTCGCGCAGGGGGTCGTAACGGAACACGCGAAGACCCAGCTTGTCCGCGAGGAGCCCCGGCAGTTCCGGCAGCGGGGCTCCGCCTCCCGTGAGATGAATGACCGCGGGAGATTTACCGGCCAGGCGGCGGCGATAGTGAACCGTCGTCCGGACGATCTCGAAATGGAGGCGGTGCGCAAAATCTCCGGTCGCCCGCCGCATTGTCTCGGGCCCAGCCGAATCCGTGAGCGCATTCGGCGCACCGCCAAGGATCTGGATTTTCAATCGTTCCGCGGCCGCCTGTTCGACCCCCACCGCCGCCGCCAGGGCCCGCGAGACGGTGTCTCCTCCGAGAGGAAACGTCCGCAGGAAAAATTCGTCGCCCGACAGGAATGCCAGCTGGGTCGACCGCGCCCCGATTTCGACCACGAGCGCCGGCTCACGCGCCGCCTGCTGCCGCCGGAAGCCATGCAGCAGCGCGAGCGACGCCGGCACCAGCTGCGTCACGCGCAGACCCGCCGCCCCAGCCCGGTCATGAAGCTTCTCCGCCAGATCCCTGCGCACCGCCGCAAACATGATCTCCATCTCCGCCGCGCTCTTCGTCGTCGCAAGGTGGTCCCAGGCCACGTCTTCCAGCGGGCAGGGAATGCTCCGACGCGCCTCGAAATTCACCGCCGCGTCCCTTCCCGCGCCCGACAAGGCCGGCGTGCGGACAAATTTCACCAGCGTGTGATGGCCCGGCAGCGCCATCCGGCAGTCGCCTCGGAAATTTTCCCGGCGAGCCACGTCCGCGAGCACCCGCCCCCCCGCCTCGGCCCACTCCGCCGGCGTCATCGGAACGGCGGGCAAAGGTTCGAGCGCCAGCCGCCGCAGCACCAGCCCGCCGGCGGCGCCCGCGGCGAAGAGTCCGATCGCCACGTGGCTGAAACCACAGTCGATCGCCAGCACGCGCGGTCGCAGCGAAACCAATCCGGGAAAAAACGAAGGAGGCATAAGCGGCACAATTCGCGTTTCCCCTCAGAAACGCCGCCGCGCTCAAGCATCTTTCAGCCGCACCGGGTTTAATCTCCGAAAAACCGAGCGGCTCATTCGCGCCCCACGATCTCGCGACGCAGACGTCGAAACCCCCAAAAATCAAAACAGCCAGATTCCAAAAATTTCCCGGACGAAATTCCGCCGGGCGTGCGAGCCATCGAGCCGTGTCAGCACGCGGTCCGTGCCGCCGTGCCTGCTGCATTTGGAAGCTGGCACTCGTGATTTGTTATTTGCCGCGGCTCATGGCCTCTATCGCTTCTGCCGGATCCGGACGCCCGTCCGGGCACGCTCTTGCTCTCGCTCCAATTCGCGCTTTTGCGCCGCGTAGGCGCGACGCTCCGCCCGCAATTCATTCACCGGACGCTGGAGTTCATCCAACGCCGCCTCGAGCGTCGCGATCGCCGCCGCGTAGTCCTGGTCGCGCGCCTGGGTGCGCGCCAGCGCGCGCTGCGCTTCCACGTACGACATCACCCGGCCCAGCGGCGCGTCGTTGGCGTGGAGCAGCGCCTCGGCCGCGGCGGCGGCGCGGCGGGCTTCAGGACTGCGCGGATCCTTGGGCGCCGTGTCAGGCGTGTCGCTTTTCTCCACGTGCACCACGGGCATGACCACCTGGCCCGGGATGGCCGCAGCCGGCTTCGCTTCCGCCCTCGGCGTGGTCGCAGGAGCGGGCGCCGGCGGTGATTCGATCACCGGTTCCGGCGGCGGCGCGGGACGAGGCGGCGGCGCCGGCGGCGCGCTCTGCCGGGCCACGACATCCGCCAGAATCCGCCGGACTGTCGGATCGTTCGGTGCGATGGCCTGGAGCGCTTCGAGCTTGGACTTGGCCGTGGCGTAGTCGCCGCGATCGCGTGCCGTCAGCGCATCCGTCAACAGCCGGATCTTCACCTCTGAGGAGTCGGGTGCCTGAGCCGCCATGATCGGCGTGGCGAGCAGGACGAAGAGGAAAAACGCGGGACGGAATCTCATGCGGAGTCGTCGGCGGAAAAATCGTTGTCGGGTCAGCCGGGTGCGTCACGCTCAAAGTCCGGCACCGGCTCTGACCAACTTCCGCCGACCGATCGCCACCGTATGACCTCTGCCCTCGCCTACAAGATTGCCGTGCTGGTTTTCCTCGAGAATCCCGCCGGCGAACAACTGCTGCTCCTGCGTGCCAAGCCGCCCAACCTGGGCGTCTGGAGTCCCATCGGCGGCAAGCTGGAAACCAGCACGGGCGAGTCCCCTTTCGAATGCGCCGTGCGGGAAACCCGTGAGGAAACCGGCTTCGAGCTCGCTCCTTCGGACCTGCATCTTTTCGCGATGATCGCGGAAAAGGCCTACGAAGGCGAAGCCCACTGGCTGCTGTTTCTCTTCCGCGCCACCCGTCCCATCCCGACTCTGCCGCCCACGATCTCGGAGGGACGCTTCGGTTTCTTCTCCCGTGCGGCGATCGAGGCGCTGCCGATCCCCGAGACCGATCGCACCGCGCTTTGGCCAATCTACGACCGCTATCGCGACAAGTTCGTCGCGCTCCGCGCCGACTGCGCGCCGGGAAAACCACTGCGGGTCGAGATCGAGCAGATCACGCCTGCGTGAGGCGCAGCGCAAAGCCAGGAAGGGCTCACCGCGAATCACACCAAAATTATCCGGACTACAGAAATAAGGGGCCCACGGAAGACACGGAACTCAGCCCTTCTGCATTCTGTGTATTCCGTGTGTTCCGTGGTCCCCTTATTTCTGTAGTCCGGATAATTTTTGGTGTGATTCGCGGTGAGCGTTTTCGAATCGCGCTTTCCACGATCGCGCTTTCTCCGGCCAGTGCCCGTGAGCCTCTTGCGTGACAGTTGAATCCGCGCTTGATTTCCCCTCCATCCGACTGAGACTTTCTCTTTCAACTCTCCATTTCCCGTGAGCAAAAAAACGAGCGCTACTGCTGAGAAAAAGGGCGATTCCAGCGCCAAGGACGCCGGCCATGGCCGCGC
Source organism: uncultured Opitutaceae bacterium (assembly GCA_937902865.1). GTDB lineage: Bacteria > Verrucomicrobiota > Verrucomicrobiia > Opitutales > Opitutaceae > CAIUWA01. The sequence goes on along the minus strand of CALFNJ010000246.1, from coordinate 817 downwards.
GCCGATCAACGCCAGCCTGACCCGTGAGGAAAAGGTGGAGCTCTATCGCAAGATGGTGCGCATCCGCCGCTTCGAAGAGCGCAGCCTCCGCGCCTACCAGGCCGGAAAGAAGATCGGCGGCTTCCTCCATCTCTACATCGGCCAGGAAGCGGTCGCCGTCGGCTGCTGCTCCCTCATGGGCAAGAATGACCACGTCATCACCGCCTACCGCGACCATGGTCATGCCATCGCCGTCGGCATGGACACCAAACCGCTCATGGCCGAGCTGTACGGCAAGGCCACCGGTTGCTCCAAGGGCAAGGGCGGTTCGATGCACTACTTCGATCCTTCCCGCAATTTCTGGGGCGGCCACGGCATCGTCGGCGGCCAGGTGCCGCTCGGCACCGGTCTCGCCTACGCGATCAAGTACAAGGGCCTCAAGGGCGCGGCCATGACGTTCATGGGCGACGGCGCCGTCAACCAGGGCGCCGTCCACGAGTCGTACAACCTCGCCGCCCTCTGGCAGCTGCCCGTCGTCTTCGTGATCGAGAACAACGGCTACTCCATGGGCACCAGCCAGGAGCGTTCGTCCGCCGGCGATCTCGCGAAACGGGCCGAGGGTTACCACATGGCTTGGGGTGTCTGCGACGGCCATGATGTTTACGAGGTCCGCGCCACGATGGATAAATTCCTGAAACTCGCGCGCGAGGAGTCCAAGCCCGCTGTCGTCGAGATCCGCACCTACCGCTACCGCGGCCATTCGGTCGCCGATCCCGACAACACCTATCGCACCCGCACCGAGATCGAGGAGTACCGCCGCACGAAGGATCCGATCCAG
>CALFNJ010000245.1 GCA_937902865.1 uncultured Opitutaceae bacterium | reverse complement strand
TGCCGAAGCTGGAATAGTCGATCGCGTTCAGCCGGCGCGCATTGTCCTCCAGGGTGCCGCTGATGAAGAAGTGCGGATCGAACTCGCCGCGGGCGCGGTCGACGCTGTCCTTCGCGACGAGGACGTCCTGCTCCTTCACCTGGAGGGAGAAATTCTTCTCCATCACCCAGCGCATCGCGTCCCGCAAGTTGAGCGTGCCGCCGGCCTGGACCGGCAGCGCCGCCGGCGCGGGCGTTTCCGCCGCGGAGGAGCGCAGGGCGCCGCACGCGGCAATCAGGACAAGCAGGGCACGGAGGGAAACACGTGACGTAACCATGGGAGTTGAAACAGGAGGCCGGGGGGACCTGACAGACTTGGAAAGTAAAGTTTTGCGTTCGGGCCCGGGCGAAGGCGATGCCAAATTTAGGGGAGCGAGTCGCGCGGATGGGGAATCGCGTTTGCCAAGCTGCATCGGCGAACTTCTATTCGGACCGATGCCCCCGCACCTCTTCCCCCGTTCCCTGCTTGTCCTGGTCGGCTGCGCTTGTTCGGCCCTCCCCCTCGCCGCCCAAAATCAGAGCTTCGCCGCCGCCGTTGCCGCCGAGCAGCACGCCACCGTGGGCAAGCTGCTCGCGAGCGACGACTTCACCCGTGGCCTCGACCAGTGGAAACCGGAGCTCGAGAAGGGCGGCCAGGTCACCGCGAAAGATGGCCGCCTCGAGATCGACGTTCCCGGCGGCGCAACGATCTGGCTGAAAGCGCCGCTCGAGGGGCCGCTGCTGATCGAATACGAGGCCACGGCGGTGAAGGCGACTGGCGTCAACGACCGCGTCAGCGACCTCAACTGCTTCTGGATGGCGCGCGACGCGCGCAGCCCCGCGGATCTGTTCGCGACTCCGCGCACGGGCGCCTTCGCCGACTACGACCAGCTCAAGTGCTACTACGTCGGCCTCGGCGGCAACACCAACACCACGACGCGCTTCCGCCGCTACATCGGGGAAAAGGGCAACCGCCCCATCCTGCCGGAACACGATCTCACCGCCCCGGAGTTTCTTCTCAAACCGAACGTCGCGCAGACGATCCAGCTCGTCGCCCTCGACCACGAGATCGCCTATTACCGCGATGGCCGCCGCATTTTTTCCTATCACGACCCTGAGCCCTACCGGAACGGCTGGTTCGGCTTTCGCACCACCTGGAATCACCTCGTGATCCGCAACCTTCGCATCCACTCACTCGTCAAAGCCTCCACCCCTCGCTGAGATTTTTTCGAATCAAACCGTGTCACGCGAAGACGAAGACCTACCTACCGCCCCTTCACCTCCCCTTTTTCCGTCACCTGATTCTCCTCTCCCTCACGCCTTCCGCCTCAAGCCTCACGCCTCTCCTTATCCCCGATGACAACCAAACCGCTCGCAGATTTCACCCGACTCGATCGTCTCGGCGCCTCCTGGGCCCTACTGTGCGCCGCCGTGGCGCCGCTGATTCTCCCGTCCGTTGCAACGGCGGCGAACAGCCCGGCTCCCGCGACGCCGGCGAAGCCCAATATCGTCTGGATCATGGCCGACGATCTCGGCATCGGTGACCTCGGCTGCTACGGCCAGAAGCGCATCGCCACGCCCAACATCGACCGGCTCGCCACGCAGGGCACGCGGTTCACGCAGTTCTACGCCGGCTCCGCCGTGTGCGCCCCGTCACGCAACGTCCTCATGACCGGACAGCACACCGGCCACGTCCAGGTCCGCGGCAACGCGAAGGTCAATCTCCGCCCGACCGACATCACCGTCGCGCAGACGCTGAAGGAGGCCAACTACGCCACCGGCCTCATCGGCAAGTGGGGCATCGGCATCCAGGGCACCGAAGGCACCGCGATCAAGAAGGGCTTCGACTACTTCTTCGGGTACATGGACCAGACCCATGCCCACAATTACTACCCGACCTTCCTCGTGCGAAACGACGACATCGTCCCGCTGCGCAACGTCGTCCCGAATCCCGGCCCGTACGGCCAGGGCGTCGCCACGACCAAAGTCGACTACAGCGCGGATCTCATCGGCGCCGACGCCGTCAAATTCGTCGAGGACCACAAGAACGGTCCGTTCTTCCTCTACTTCTCGCCCACCCTGCCCCACGCCAACGACGAGGCAAAAAACGGTTCCGAGATCCCCAGCTACGGCCGCTACGCGAACGAGAACTGGCCCGACGTCGAAAAGGGCTTCGCCGCCATGGTCACGCTGTTCGACAAGCAGGTCGGCGACGTGCTCGACAAGCTCCAGCAGCTCGGCCTCGCCGACAATACCATCGTGTTCGTCACCTCCGACAACGGCGCGCATGCCGAGGGCGGTCATGACGCGAACTTCTTCGATTCGCACGGCCAGTTCCGCGGCATCAAACGCGATCTCTACGAGGGCGGCATCCGCGTGCCGATGATCGTCCGCTGGCCGGGCCACGTCAAAG
>CALFNJ010000244.1 GCA_937902865.1 uncultured Opitutaceae bacterium | reverse complement strand
GTGGAGAACGATCCGGGCAGCTTCGACCTCGGGTTCTGGCTCGATTACTTCAAGCGCACGCACTCGGACGCGGTCTGCCTCAGCGGCGGCGGCTGCGTGGCGTATTATCCCACCCAGATTCCCTATCATCACCGCAGCGCCTGGCTCGGCGACAAGGATGTGCTCGGCGATCTGGTCACCGGCTGCCGCAAGCTGGGCATGGTCGTGATCGCGCGCACCGATCCGCACGCGACCTACAACGATGTCCAGGCGGCGCATCCCGACTGGATCGCGGTCGACGCGGCCGGCAAGCCGCGCCGGCACGCCTCGTCGCCCGAGATGTGGATCACCTGCGGACTCGGGCCGTACAACTTCGACTTCATGACCGACGTGAAGAAGGAGATCATGACCCGCTACCGTCCGGACGCCATTTTCATCAACCGCTGGGACGGGTCGGGCATGTGCTACTGCCAGCACTGCCAGGAGAATTTCAAGGCGGCCAGCGGCTTCGAGCTCCCGCGCACCAACAACTCCCATGATCCGGCGCGCCGCGCCTACATTCTCTGGCGCCAGCAGCGTCTCTTCGAACTCTGGCGTCTGTGGGACGCGGCGGTGCGGGGGATCAACCCCGATTCGTGCGTCATCCCGAACACCGGCGGCGGCGCGGGCAGCGGCCTCGACATGAAGCGCATCGGCGAACTGGCGCCCACCCTGATGGCGGACGCGCAGGCCCGCCGCGGCCTCGAGGCCCCGTGGGCGAACGGCAAGAACGGCAAAGAATACCGTGCGACGCTCGGACGGAAGCCGGTCGTCGGCATTTTCAGCGTCGGACTCGAGGAGGCCGAACGCTGGAAGGATTCGGTGCAGAGCCCCGCGGAGATCAAGCTGTGGGTCGCGGAGGCGATCGCGAACGGCATGCGGCCGTGGTACACCAAGTTCGGCGCGGTGCTGAACGACTCGCGCTGGCTCAAGCCGGTCGAGGAAATCTACCAGTGGTGCTACGGCGCCGAGAAATACCTCCGGAACGAGAAACCGCTCGCGCGCGTCGGGCTGGTCTATTCGCAGCAGACCGCCTGGTTCTATGGCAGCACCGGCGGACGTGGCTCGGTCGAGGATCCCGCGCTCGGCTGGTATCAGGCGATGATCGAGGCCCGCGTGCCCTTTGAAATGGTGCACGACGGCCTGCTCGATGCGGAGCACCTCGCGGCCTACAAGACGCTGATCCTGCCGAACATCGCGGCTCTTTCCGAGGCGCAGTGCACGCAGCTGCGTGAGTTTGTCGGCCGCGGCGGCGGCCTGATCGCGACTTATGAGACGTCGCTTTACGACGAGTGGGGCGTGAAGCGGAAGGACTTCGGCCTCGCCGACCTGTTTGGCGCGAGCTTCAAGGGCACCGGCGAGGGCCCGATGAAGAACTCCTACGTGCGCCTCGAGCATGAAGCCAACCCGGGACATCCGCTGCTGAAGGGACTCGAGGATGCGCCGCGCATCATCAACGGCGCTTACCGCCTCGATGTGTCGCCGCGGGAAAAATTTGCCTCCGTGCCGCTGACCCTGGTGCCGGCTTACCCCGATCTGCCGATGGAAAAGGTCTACGCGCGCCAGCCCAAGACCGACATCTCACAGGCTTACCTGCGGGACGTGCCCGGCGGCGGACGCGTGGTTTACTTCCCGTGGGACATCGACCGGACGTTCTGGGAAGTCCTCGCGGTCGATCACTCCAAGCTGCTGCGCAATGCCGTGGCCTGGGCGACGAATGAAGCGACGCCAGTCACCGTGACCGGAGCGGGCGTCATGGACGTGACCGTGTGGAAGCAGAAGAGTTCGGTCACCGTCCACCTGGTGAATCTGTCCAACCCCATGATGATGAAGGGGCCGATCCGCGAATTGCTGCCCATCGGCACGCAGGAGGTGCGGGTTCGGCTGCCGGACGGCCTGAAGGCCAAAAGCGTTCACCTGCTCGTCGCCAATCAGTCCGTGCCCGTCCGCCAGAACGGCGAATGGCTGGAGGTGACGGTGCCGTCGGTCCTGGCGCACGAGGTGGTAGCGGTGGACGTCTGAAGTCAGGTACGGAGGCCTGCTCCTGCGGCGCGATTTGATTTTTAACACGGAGGGCCCGGAGGGGAAGGGAGGGCGCGGATTATTCGGAGGAGAGGAAACTGATCAGCTGCCCGATCAGGCCCCCGCCGCCGCACCCTCCTGATTGGCCTCCGCGACCTCTTTTCCCCTCCGTGCCCTCCGTGTTCCAAAAAGCGATCGGGCCCGGCAGCCGGGTGTGGAATCGGATTTGGCCCGCCTGGTTTCCCCTCGTGAAAATCGGGCAACTTTTCTGGCTGACATGCGTTATCCCTTCGCCCGTTTGCGACAGCCTGAAACTCTCGCGTTCGTCTCTGTCTCGAGCGGCGCTGTCCGATTGCTTCATCCGTAAATTCCCTTACTACACCTCTGTTATATGACCCCTGCCTCTTTTCGCCTTCCCGTCCTCTCGTTGGCAGCAGCCCTCGGCCTGGCTGGCCTGAACCAGGCCACTGCCGCCACGCCGGCCGCCGCTTCGGTCGGATTTGAGAAGGACGTGCAGCCGTTGCTGGAAAAGTACTGCTACGAGTGCCACGGCAACGGCCGGCACAAGGGCGATGTGGCGCTGGACATCGACAAGGATGTCGCGGCCGTGCACGCCAATTCCAAGAAGTGGGAAACGGTGATGGAGCGCCTCAACAGCCACGAGATGCCTCCGGAGGACGCCGATGTGCTGCCCGAGCCGGCCGAACGCGAGCTGGTCGCCGGATGGATCGAGAAAGAGCTGTTCCATGTCGATCCCGCCAATCCCGATCCGGGCCGCGTCACGATCCACCGCCTTAACCGTTCGGAATACAACAACACCATCCGTGATCTCGTCGGAGTGGATTTCCAGCCGGCGGACGATTTTCCCGCGGACAATTCCGGTTATGGCTTCGACAACATCAGCGACGTGCTGTCGCTGCCGCCCGTGCTGATGGAGAAGTACCTCGCCGCGGCGCGCCGCATCCTCGATGAGGCGATCCCCACCGAGGTCCAGAAGAGCAAGAACAACAAGTTTCGCGCGAACCTGATGGAAGTCGGCTTCAATGCCGAAGGCGATCGCGGCGACGGCTGGATGCCCCTCGGCTCGCTCGAGGAGGACGGCCTCGCGACCCGCATGGTCCTGAGCGGCGGCGATTATATCCTCCGCACGGAGGCGTTCGCCACGCCGAAGGGCAAATATGCTTCCTCCCCGAAGCCTCTGACGGAAGTTCCGATCAACCTGACTATCCTGGTGGACGACGCGATCGTCGGCGTCTGGAAGGTCGCGGCGCCGGAAGGCAAGCCGCAGACCTACGAGATGCGGGTCGGCCTGCCTCCCGGCAAGCATCGCATCGCTTTCGTCAATCACCACCTCCGCGGCGGCAAGAACGAGCTCGAGATGCGCAACGGCCGCCTCGGGCCGCTGCAGGGCGGCACGATTTACATGAAGTCGGTTGAGGTCGAAGGTCCGCTCCCGACCGCCACGCACCGCGTGCTCGCCAAGCAGCTGGAAGTCGTCGGCGACGGCAAGTTCGCCGCGGACGGCTCGCGCGTCCTCGAGCACGCCGGCGAAGTGGCGATGAAGCAGACCGTCAAGGCCGAGGGGGAGTACATCCTCCGCGCCGAGGCTTATGCGCAGCAGGCCGGCGATGAGACCGCGAAGATGGAGTTCCGGGTCGACGGCAAGCCCGTGCAGACGTTCGAGGTCCTCGCCCCGGCGAAGATGCAGGCCGTCAACGGCCAGCGCGTGTTCTCCGCCGTGCTGCTGAACGCGATCCCGCAGGTCTATGAATACAAGGTGAAGCTCCCGCCGGGGGAACACCGCTTCTCGGCGGCATTCATCAATGATTTCGCCGATCCGCAGAACAAGAACCCGAATCTCCGCGACCGGAATCTGATCATCGATCATCTCGAAGTCGCCAGCCTCACGGATCCGGCGCAGGTGCCAGCCAAGACCGCCCCGCTGCAGGAGCTTTTCGCCAAGGCCGCCAAGCCGGCGCCCCAGACCGGCGTGAAGGCCTTCTTCGCCCGCATGACGGGCAAGGCCGCTCCGGTCCCGGCGGCCGATGCGCAGGCTCGCGTGATCCTCGCTGATTTTGCCCGCCGCGCCTGGCGCCGTCCGGTCGCGACCTCCGAGGTTGACGACCTGATGCAGCTCTTCACGTCCGCCACGGGCCAGGGCGAATCCTTCGACTCCGCGCTCAAGTTCACGCTCCAGGCGGTGCTGGTCTCGCCTTACTTCCTCTTCCGTGGCGAGGCCACGCCGACCGCCGCGGTCGTCACCGGCACTTCCGTGCTCGCCAAGCCGGTCAGCGAAGTCGCGCTGGCGTCGCGCCTCTCCTATTTCCTCTGGAGCAGCATGCCGGACGACGAGCTCCTCGGCCTCGCCGAGCACGGTGAGCTCCGCCGCAATCTCGACGGCCAGGTCCGCCGGATGCTGGCGTCGCCCAAGGCCAACGCGCTGGTTTCGAACTTCGCGGGCCAGTGGCTCGAGATCCGCAACCTGAAGTTCGTGATGCCGGACAAGAAGCTCTTCCCTGACTTCGATGACGAGCTGCGTGACGACATGCAGAAGGAGACCGAAATGTATTTCGACTACATCATGCGCCAGGACCGCAGCGTGGTGGAATTCCTGAACGGCAACTACACCTTCGTGAATCAACGCCTCGCGAAACACTACGGCCTGCCGGACGTCAGCGGTGACGGCTTCCAGAAAGTGTCCCTCGACGGCACGCCGCGCCGCGGCGTCCTCACCCAGGGCAGCGTGCTGACGATCACGTCGAGCCCGACGCGCACGTCGCCGGTGAAGCGGGGCAAGTGGGTCCTCGAGGCCCTGCTTGGCACGCCGCCGCCGCCGCCGCCGCCGGATGTTCCCGAGCTGAAGAACGACGGCAAGCCGCTGACCGGCTCGCTCCGCCAGCAGATGGAAGAGCATCGCGCGAATCCGACCTGCGCTTCCTGCCACGCGCGCATGGATCCGATCGGCTTCGGCCTGGAGAATTTCGACGCCATCGGCGCCTATCGCACCAAGGATGGCGACTTCCCGGTCGACGCGGGCGGCAAGCTGAGCTCGGGCGAGTCCTTCGCGGCCGCGGCCGAACTCACTGGCATCTTCGCCGACAAGAAGCGCGACACGTTCATCCGCAATATCTGCGAGAAGATGCTGACCTATTCCCTGGGTCGCGGCATCGAGCGCTACGACCGGCCCGCGATCGACAAGATGATGCAGCAGATGGCGGCTGGCGATAATCGCTTCTCCGCGCTCGTCCTCGCGGTCGTGAAGAGCGTGCCGTTCGACATGCAGCGGGCGGATCACGCCGCGGTGGCCGCGCAGTAAGCGCGCGGCCAGCCGGCGGGCCTGCTTCGCGTCGTCGCTCCGTTTCTCCGTTTTACCCCATGAAAACGTCCCTGCTGCTTGCTGCCCTGATTGCGCCGTTCGCCGCCCACGCGGCGAACGAGGATCTGCCCTTTGCCGGCCCGCCCGTGGTTCAGGCGGGAGACCGTGTGCCGCCGCCCGCGCCGGTCACGCCTTCCGATCAGGATCTGCAGGCGATCAAGGCGAAGCTGGCGGAGTTGAAGACCGCGCTGCAGGCGCTGAAGGCCGCCAAGGCCGACGACAAACTGATCGTCGACGCCGAGGCTTACGGCTGGGTCGTGGAAAATGTCCTCCGCGTGCCCGGCGGCTTCATCAACAAGGAGGCTGCCGGCCGCTGTCTGGCGGTGCTCGCCGACGGCCTGCGCCGCGCCAGCGAGATCAAGGCCGGCACGGCCGCGTGGCCGCAGCTGAAGGGCCGCGTCCATCGCGCCTACCGCTCGCAGGTCGACGGCACTGCGCAGCCCTACACGCTGAACATCCCGGCGTCATACGATCCGGCCAAGCCGATGCCGCTGTATGTGTATCTCCACGGCCGCAGCCATGACACGCCCGATCTCGGTCTGACCTGGGTCGGCGGCGATGATCGCCCGAGCGCGCGCTCCGAAAAGGGTGGCGGCGGCGGTGGCAATGCCGCCTACCTCCGCGTCGACGTATTCGGCCGCGGCAACAATTCCTTCCGCTGGGCTGGCGAGACCGACGTCTTCGAGGTGATTTCCGCGGTTCGGCAGCGCTACAACATCGATCCCAAGCGGATCCTCCTCGCCGGCTTCTCCATGGGCGGCGCGGGCTCCTGGCAGATCGGCCTCCACAACGCGGACATGTTCTGCGGACTGGAAATCGACGCGGGTGTGATCGGCAACCGGCTGAACTTCGACGACCTCAATCCTGTCCAGCGTGCGACGAACGTTCACTACGGGATCCTGATCGATCACGCGTTGAACGTCTTCAACGTTCCGCTCGTCGGTTACGCTGGCGCGAACGATGCCCAGCTCGCGTCCTCGACCAGCATTCGCGAGCAGCTCGGCCGCGAAGGCTACACGATCGATCGCACCGGCCAGTACCAATTCACCGGCAAGGACATCAATGCGATCTTCCTCGCCAATCCCGGCCAGGGCCATTCGCACGCGACGGGCGACACGGCCAAGGCGATCGATGCCTTCAACGCCGCCAATCTCGCGCGCGGCGTGGTCGTGCCCGATCACATCCGCTTCATCACTTACACGACGCGCTACAACCGCAGCCACTGGGTGACGGTCGACGGCCTGCAGCAGCATTTCGCCCGCGCCAGCGTCGATGCCGAGCGCGACGCCGCGAAATCGAATTACACGGTCAAGACCAGCAACGTTTCCCGTCTGGTGCTGACGGACGCCGCGGCCGCCCAAAAAGTCTCGATCGATGGCGACGCGCTCAGCGTCAAGCCCGCCGCCAGCCTGCTGTTTGTCCGGACCAACGGCCACTGGCAGGCGGCGAAGCCCACCGCCGATTCCGGCTTGCGCAAGCAGCACAATCTCCAGGGCCCGCGGAACGACGCCTTCTTCGAATCGTTCCTCTGCGGGGCGCCGACGGGCCGCGCCAACAACCCGATCGCGGACGTGCAGGGCAAGCAGGAGCTCGATCGTTTCGCGAAGATGTTCGCCCGCGACTACTGCGGCGAGGCGCGCACGAAGGATGATACCGCGGTGACGGCGGACGATATCGCGAACAACAATCTCATCCTTTTCGGCGATCCCGGCAGCAATCGCATCGTTGCCCGGGTGCTCGCAAAACTGCCGATCAAGTGGACGAAAGAGAGCATCACCGTCGCAGGAAAGACCTACACGGCTGCTGACCACGTGCCGGTGCTGATCTATCCGAATCCGCTCAATCCGAAGCACTATATCGTGATCAATTCCGGCCTCTCGGCCGGCGGCCGGAACGCTCCGGGCTACGGTGACTACGCCGTGCTGAAAGTCAGCCAGCAGGCGGACGGGCAGACGAGCACCGAGACCGCCGCGGAAGGCGTGTTCGACGAATCGTGGCAGCTCGCCGCGGCCAAGATGTAAGCGCCCGCGGCAAATCGTCCCTTGTGCTCTGGAAAGCTTCTTCTTAACGTCACTTCCACCCCGTCCAAGCGTCAGACCTCAGTAACTACACCCTCTTCATCATGAGCAAGAATTGGCAGATTCCTCGTCGGACTTTTCTTCGCGGCATGGGCACCGTTATCGCCCTGCCGGTTTTGGATGCGATGCTGCCCTCGGCGATCGCGCAGACTGTCGGTGGCGCGCCGGCCGCGGCTCCGAAACGCATGGCCTTTGTGTACCTGCCCAACGGCATGAACATGGCCAAGTGGGCACCGGAAGGCGTCGGTGCGGACTACAAGCTGTCTCCGACGATGGAGCCGCTCGCGGCGCACAAGGCGGACTTCAACGTCATCAGCGGCCTCGCGCAGCGGAAGGCGTTCGGCAACGGCGACGGCGGCGGCGATCATGCCCGCTCTTCGGCCACGTTCCTCACCGGCTGCCAGGCGAAGAAGTCGGCGTCGGACATCCACATCGGCATCTCGGTCGACCAGGTCGCAGCGAACGCGATCGGCGACAACACCCGCTTCCCCTCGCTGGAACTGAGCTGCGACCGCGGCCAGGAAGCCGGCTCGTGCGACTCGGGCTACAGCTGCGCGTATCAGTTCAACATTTCGTGGCGTTCGGAAACGCAGCCGATGAATCCCGAGATCGAGCCGAAGGCGGCCTTCGATCGCCTCTTCGGCGGCGGCTCGAGCGACGAATCCCGCGAGGCGCGCCTGCGCCGCGAGAATCAGAACAAGAGCGTGCTCGATTTCGTGCTCGGCCAGACGAAGAGCCTGCAGCGCAACCTCGGCACCAACGATCGCCAGAAGCTCGACGAGTACCTGACGGCCATCCGCGATGTCGAGAAGCGCATCGAGCAGAATGGCAAGATGCCCCCGGCCGTGCCGGAGGGCGCGATGGGCGACATGGAGGGCGACTACACCTTCGAGCGCCACATGCGCCTGATGTTCGACCTCATGACGCTGTCGTTCCAGACGGACAGCACCCGCGTCGCGACCTTCCTGGTCTCGCATGACGGTGGCAATCGCCCGTACCCGTTTGCCGGCGTGCCGTCGGGCCATCACTCGATGTCGCACCACGGCAACAATCCGGAGAAGCTGGCGTCGCTCGCGAAGATCGACCACTGGCACGTGACGCAGTTCGCCTACTTCCTCGAGAAGATGAAGTCGGTGAAGGAGGGCAACGGCACGCTGCTCGACAACTCCATGATCGTGTTCGGCGCGGGCATCAGCGATCCGAACCAGCACTTGCACGACAACCTGCCGATCGTGGTCGCGGGTCGCGGCGGCGGCACGATCACTCCGGGCCGGCACATCAAGGTCGACGAGACCCAGATGACGAATTTGTACCTCTCGCTGCTCGACCGCATGGGCGCTCCCGTCGAGCGCTTTGGCGACAGCAAGGGCAAGTTCGAGGCCATCGCCTGAGTTCGACTCAGTTTCCTTCTCTCCAACAAAGCCCGCGGCAACGCGGGCTTTGTCGTTTCTGCAGACCGAGACCGAACCGTCTCGCGCAGAGGCGCAGAAACACAGAGACTGGAAATGAAAACAATCCGACCGACCTCTGTGTTTCTGCGCCTCTGCGCGAGACTTCCGAGAATGGCCGATCCCGGATTGCCTCATCTTTGGCATCACTTACGGTTCGTGCAGCCGTCAGGCCTCGCAGTCGACCTCACTTTTCCCCCGAAGAGAAGAACCCCCGCTTCCTATGAGTAAGAATTGGCAGATTCACCGTCGGACCTTTCTCCGCGGCATGGGCACCGTCATCGCCCTGCCGGTTTTGGATGCGATGCTGCCCTCCGTGCTGGCGCAGAGCGCGAGCGTCGGAGGAGCGTCGGGCGCGTTTCCCAAGCGTATGGCGCACGTCTATCTGCCGAACGGCATGAACGTCGCGAAGTGGGCGCCGATCGGCGAGGGTGCCGATTATCAGCTCTCGGAGACGCTCTCGCCCCTCGCGGCGCACAAGGCGGATTTCAATGTCATCAGCGGCATCGTGCACCAGAAGGCGAAGGCCAACGGTGACGGCGGCGGCGGCCATGCTCGCGCCTCGGCGACGTATCTCACCGGCTGCCAGGCGAAGAAATCGGCGTCGGACATTCACATCGGCATCTCGGTCGACCAGGTCGCGGCGAACGCGATCGGCGACAACACCCGCTTCCCCTCGCTGGAACTGAGCTGCGACCGCGGCCAGGAAGCCGGCTCGTGCGACTCGGGCTACAGCTGCGCGTATCAGTTCAACATTTCGTGGCGTTCGGAGACCCAGCCGATGAATCCGGAGATCGAGCCGAAGCTGGCTTTCGATCGCCTGTTTGGCGGCGGCTCGAGCGACGAGAGCCGTGAAGCGCGACTCCGCCGGGAGAACGAGAACAAGAGCGTGCTGGATTTCGTGCTCGGCCAGACGAAGAGCCTGCAGCGCAACCTCGGCACGAACGACCGCCAGAAACTCGATGAGTACCTGACGGCGATCCGCGACGTCGAGAAGCGCATCGAGCAGAACGGCAAGATGCCGCCGCCGGTGCCGGAAGGTGCCATGGGCGACATGGAGGGGGAGTACACCTTCGAGCGTCACGTGCGGCTGATGTTCGATTTGATGACGCTGTCGTTTCAGACGGACAGCACGCGCGTGGCGACCTTCATCGTGTCGCACGATGGTGGCAATCGTCCGTA
>CALFNJ010000243.1 GCA_937902865.1 uncultured Opitutaceae bacterium | reverse complement strand
TATGTTAAGTAGTGATTGAGGGCGCTGGTTCCCCCTCGAACTCTTAACGCAGCGGCTGGTCTGTCGCGGAAATCGCGACCATGGTTTGGCAGACGGGATTTCCTTTGGGGTCCTCACCCAATGGCGCCCGGCTGCCCGTAGGATTATGGTGGCGTCCTCGCCTTCATGTTCGCCGCCGCCGTCAACCTCTCCGCTTCCGAGCTCCGTTATCGGCGGTTGTTCGAGGCTGCGCCGGACGGAATCCTGATCGTGGATCTCGAGACGCGGCAGATCGTCGATGTGAATCCGTTTCTCGTGGAATTCCTCGGCTATTCCCGTGAGGAGTTTCTCGGCAAGGAACCCTGGGAGTTCGGGCTCTTTCCGGATGACGAGATCGGCCGGACGGCTTTCGAGGAACTCCAGGCCAACGGATTCCTGCGCTACGACGACCTGCCCCTTCGCACCAAGCATGGCCGACCGGTCGATGTGGAGTTCGTCAGCAATCTTTACCAGGAAGGCGATCAGCAGATCGTCCAATGCAGCATCCGCGACATCACCGCGCGGAAGGCCGCCGAGAGCGCCCTCCGCGCCACGGAGCTGAAGCTCGCCGCCCACGCCGCCGAATTGGAGTCGCTCGTCGGTCATCGCACCGCGGAGCTCCGCCTCAGCAACACGCAGCTGGAGGCTTTCGTCTACTCGATCGCTCACGACCTGCGCGCGCCGCTGCGGACGATGCAGGGCTTTGCCGAACTGCTCGTCCGCGAATACGCAGCCAACCTCCCGCCGCAGGGCCGCGATTTCGCCAATTTCATCAATCAGGCCGCGCAGACGATGGATCATCTGCTGGCCGACCTGCTCGCCTTCAGCCAGCTCAGCCAGCAGAAGATCGAGCTGGTCCCGGTGCCGCTGGAGGCGGCGGTGCAGAGCGCCCTCGCCGGCTGCGAGGAGGAAATCCTGCGGACCCGGGCGCGCGTCGATTGCCTCCCGCCCTGGCCCGTCGTCCTGGCTCATCCGACCACGCTGCGCCAGGTGCTCGTCAATCTCATCAATAACGCCCTCAAGTTCGTTCCCGCCGGGGTTCCGCCCCAGGTGCGGATCCGCGCCGAGGGGCGGCCGGAGGAGTTTGTGCGGCTCTGGATCGAGGACAATGGCATCGGCATCTCGCCGGAATTTCACGAGCGCATTTTCCAGGTTTTTCAGCGCTTGCACACGCCCCGGGAATATCCGGGCACGGGCATCGGCCTCGCCATCGTGCAGAAAGGCGTCGAGCGCATGCGTGGCCGCGCGGGCCTCGAGTCCTCCCCCGGTGCCGGCAGCCGTTTTTGGATCGAACTCGCCGGCGCGCCGGCGGGCCTCAACTCACCCCGCAAAGGAAAGGAAATCCCATGATGGTCGAAGACCCGGTTGTTCTGTTGGTGGATGACAGCGCCAACGACTCATTCCTCATGCGGCACGCGTTCGAGCGCGCCGGCTTCGTGCAACCGCTGCGCTTCGTCTCCAGCGGCGACGAGGCCATCGCGTACCTGCGCGGTGACGGGCGGTTTCACGACCGCACGCAGTACCCGCTTCCCACCACAGTCCTGATGGACCTGAACATGCCGGGCAAAAACGGCTTCGAGGTCCTGGACTGGATCCGGCATCAGCCGCAGCTCCGTCGCCTGCAGGTCTACATCCTGAGCGCCTCAAGCCGCCAGGTGGACATCGATCGCGCCTACGATCTCGGGGCGAATTCCTACCTCGTGAAGCCGGGCAATCTCAGCGGCCTCGTCCATCTCGCCCAGTGCCTCATCGCCTGGCTGAAGCTCGGGCATTTCGCGCCCCTCTCGGAAACGGAGAGCGCCGAGCCCTTCGAACACGAGCACGCCGAAAACATCGGGCATCCGGAGCCGCATCCCCTGCACTCCGCCAGCGAGGCGGCTTGAAAAGGTAGGGACGCGCGGCCCGCGGGTCCGGTTCGATGATCGAGGGCTGGCAGCGTCCAACCGGACGGGCGGGCCGCCCGTCCCTACCTTCCTATCTGGGACGATATCTGATTTTGGCCGCGAAAAAGCGCAAAGGACGCAAAAGGGGATCGATCCTTTTTTTGCGTCCTTTGCGCTTTTTCGCGGCCAACTTCCGTGATCGGATCGGCTCGATCGGCTCCGATCAGCTCAGTGCAGCTCGTACACCTCGATCAGTCCGAGCCCGCTCGTGTCGTTCATGCCGCTCAACTGGATCGTGTAGATGCCGGACGGCAGGTTCAGCAGCATCGCCGAGTCCGCTGAGCCGGGATCGAGATCGAACGCGCCGCTCTGCTTCATGATGGCGGCCAGGTCGGGATCGCCGCCCCAGGCTCCAACGGAGGCGACGAGCTGGCTGTCGGAGTTGAAGAGCGAAAGCTGCGGATTCGCGAGCACGCCGCCGAGGCCGTACTTCGCGAGCGTCGGACCGATGCCGCGGATGAGCAGGCGCTCGGTGCCGCTGCCCCCGATGATGAAGCCGAGGATCAGCACGTTGCTCCCCGTGCCCGAATAGCCGCGGGCGGAAATGTTGACGAGCCGCGAGCCGGCGGCCGGGTTGGCGTCGTAAATCTCGGCCAGCGCGACGCCCTGCGTTCCGTTCACGCCGCTCACGCCGACGGTGTAAGAGGTATTCGCCGCCAGTGACTGCACCATCGCGGCGTCGGTCGAGGTGCTCGCGAAGGGAAAGG
>CALFNJ010000242.1 GCA_937902865.1 uncultured Opitutaceae bacterium | reverse complement strand
CGGTCGCCGAACTGACGGCGATGCCGACCTCGGCCTGACGCAGTGCGGGCGCATCGTTGACGCCATCGCCCGTCATCCCGGTCACATGCCCCGCCGCCTGCAGATGCTGCACCACAATATATTTGTCCTCCGGAAAAACCTCCGCGAACCCGTCGGCGTCGCCAAAAAGATCCACCGTCTGGTTGCCGGACTGCGCGATCGCGGCCTTCAGGTCCGCGATGCGCATGATGTTGGGCAACCCCACGCCGCGGGCAATTTCACTTGCGACGGGAAGAGCATCGCCCGTGAGCATCTTCACGGCCACGCCATGTTCCTGCAATGCCGCGATAAGCTGTTTCGCGTCCGACCGGGGCGGATCATACAGCGCGACCAATCCAACCAGGAGCGGTGTGCCCGTCTCGGAACCGCGGGCCACCGCCAGAGTCCGGTAGCCTTTCGCAGCCGGCCCGCTGACCCGCGCCTCCAACCCGGCAATGGCCGGGGGCTGGAGTCCGCACGCCTCGGCGATCGTGCGCACGGCGCCTTTCATCACGCGCACGCGTTGCCCGTTCTGCTCGACCAAGGCCTCCGTCCGCCGGTTTTTCGCATCAAACGGGACGAAGGAAACAGGCGTAATCTTGGGCAGATTATCGAAGATGTGCCGGTCTTTGGCTACAGCCAGAAACGCGAGATCGATCGGATCCTGATTGGCCTCCTGTGACGCGAGCGCGCCGGCGAACAACACGTCGGCTTCGGTTGCATGCTCCAGCGGGATCACCTCGGTGACGGCCAGTTGATTCATCGTGATCGTACCGGTCTTGTCCACGCACAGGACGTCCATCGTCGCGGCATCCTCTGAGGCGCTGAGGCGGGTGACCAACACGCCGTGCCGGGCCAGCTCCCTGGAACCCACCGCTGTGCTGATAGTGAACATGACCGGGAGGGCGGTTGGAATCGCACTCATCAGCAGCACAAGCAGGATCGGAACCATCTCGATGAGCGGAACGCCGCGGATTAGCGACAACACGAGGACAACACCCAGCAGCGCACCGACGATGACAAAGAGCCATCGGACGACTTTGGCCACCACCACTTCGATGTGGAGTTTCGGACGCGCCTCCTGCACCAATTGGGTGGTGCGGCCAAAGTAGGTCTTCGCCCCGGTCAGCATCACCACACCGTTACCCTCGCCTCGACGGACAACAGCACCTGACGAAAGCACTTCGCCAGGCACCTTGCCGGCGTCCTTCGATTCACCGGTGAGCGCCGACTGGTCGATGGTCATCGCTCCAACGAGAAGCTTCACGTCCGCCGGGACGATATCGCCGGGTCGTACGCGCACGATGTCGCCAGGAACCAGCTCACGGGCGGGAATGACCCGCCAGTTCGAATCGCGACGGACGCGCGCATTGACCTGCAGACGCTTCCGCAACGCCGCCACGACTCCGGCCGCCCGATGTTCCTGCACGAAGCCCAACACGGCATTGATCACCAGCAACGCACTTACCACAACGAGGTCCGAATAATTTCCGAGCACGGCGGAAAGAATGATGATTAGTTCGAGCATCCACGCCGAGACTCCCCAAAATTTTCCCAGGAACTGGCGGATCGGGTGGTCCTTTTGCAGCGCCACTTCGTTGTAGCCGTGTTCCTTCCGGCGAACATCCACCTCGACAGAGGTGAGCCCGGTTTCGGGGTCCACCTTCAGAGTTGCCGGCGTGTCAGCCATCGACGCGTTGACGAGGTCGGGGAGCGCTGGCTTAGGCGACGGGACCGCGGGGTTAGCCGCATTTTCGAGAGGGTTTTCCATTAAGTGACCCGGGATTACATTCCCAGACGCCGGTAGATTTCCCGGGTTTCGCGCCGGCCGCGCGGTTATTTCAGCGGGCCAGGCAGCGTAATTAAGGCGTTGCGACGTGACGATGCAACCCGGGAAATGATGGGCCGGGCATTATTACTTGTCGTCCACCGGGTGAACGGCGCGCCTCACGCATAAGGGACCAAGCCGCAAGGGATGGCGACGACGTTATCCCCCCCCGTGATTGTGGAAAATTC
>CALFNJ010000241.1 GCA_937902865.1 uncultured Opitutaceae bacterium | reverse complement strand
CCTCCGCAACAACCCGGAGGCGCGCGTCGCGTACCTCTCGACCGAGAAGTTCACGAACGAGTTCATCCAGGCGCTGCAGGAGAACGCGCTGACCAAGTTCCGCCAGCGCTATCGCCACGTCGACGTGCTTTTGATCGACGACATCCAGTTTCTCGCCGGCAAGGAGCGCATCCAGGAAGAGTTCTTCCACACCTTCAACGACCTCTTCGAGTCCGGCCGGCAGATCGTCCTCTCCAGCGACCGCCGCGCGAGCGAGATCCAGAAGCTCGAGTCGCGCCTCGTCTCCCGTTTCGAGTGGGGCCTGCCCGCCGACATCCAGGCGCCGGATTTCGAGACGCGCGTCGCAATCCTCCGCACCAAGGCCGCCAGCCTGAAGTTCGACATCCCCGCCCCGGTGGTGAACTTCATCGCCCAGAACATTTCCAAGAACATCCGCCGCCTCGAGGGCGCGCTGATCAAGGTCGCCAGCTATGGCGCCCTCACCGGCAAGCCCCTCGACCTCGCGACCGCGGAGATGCTGCTCCAGGACGTGCTGATGGAGCAGGCGCAGAACATCCTCACGATCGAATCGATCCAGAAGCGCGTGGCCGATCATTTCCAGATCCGCCACAGCGACATGACGAGCAAGCGCCGGCCGAACAACATCGCCATCCCCCGGCAGATCGCGATGTTCCTCTCCCGCACGCTGACCAAGCATTCCCTCCAGGAGATCGGCGACGCCTTCGGCGGCCGCGATCACGGCACCGTCATCCACGCCTGCAAGGCCGTGGACAACATGATGGAGCAGGACGCCTCGATGCGCGGCAGCGTGGAGTTCCTCCGCGCGCAGCTTTCGCGCTGAGGGATTTTCGATTTTGGATTCTCGATTCTCGATTTTCCGCTGACGGCAATCTGCTGGCCGGGCTTGAAATCGAAAATCATCAATCTAAAATCGAAAATCGATGTCCCTCACTCCCGAGCAGAAACAAGCCGTCGCAGGCTGGGTCGCCGCCGGCGACAACCTTTCCGTCGTCCAGAAGAAGCTCATTGAGCACTTCAAGCTGGCGATGACGTACCGCGACGTGCGTTTCCTCGTTGATGATCTCAATCTCGAGCTGAAGGACCCGGCGCCCAAGGTCGACGCCAGCGATGTCTCCAAGGCCGCCCCCGTGAAGCCGGCCGCCGGCACGCCGGAGAAACAGAGTTTCGACAAGGCTGCGCAGAAGCCCGGTCTCGGCGGCGGCGAAGCTCCCGTCGAGGAAGAGCTGCCGGAGGAAGAGGATTTTGCCGACCTGCCCGCCGCCGGCGGCGTCAGCGTGAGCGTCGACAAGGTCAACCTGATCCCCGGCGCGCTCGCCAGCGGCGGCGTCACCTTCAGCGACGGCACGACCGCCAAGTGGATCGTTGACCAGCAGGGCCGCCCGGGCCTCACCGAGGCGAGCAAGCCGAACTACCGTCCCACCCCCGCGGACGCCCAGGCGTTCATGCAGGAGCTCAGCCGCCAGCTGCAGCAGCGCGGGTACTGAGTCGGTCGTCAGCGCCAGTCTGCGGCACGCAGCTCTCGCGATTTTCTCCGCAGATTGCTGCGGATTACGATTGGATTTCCGCCCAGCGCAAAATCCGAAAAGGGCGTCGGCCTGCGATGCAGACACGTCGCGCGCCCGCAAAATGGCGAAATGCCGACAAGCCGGCGTTTTCACCGCGGCCGCCCAAATCTTATTCGGCGCGAACGATGAAGATCTGCGCAGAAAACAGAAATATCAGCACACGCTAGGCAGAAATATCACAGGCGGCGCGCGGACCCGCGTTCTGCGCATAAGGGCCGGAGCGTTTGCCGGTTTTTCGCTTAATAAGAAAAACCTCAGCCTTGCCCACGCCCTCGCGCCCCATAGTCAGGTGTCCGGCCGCAATTCCCTCGCGGCCGCCGTTCTACCCCCACCTACCCCGGCGTTTTGTTACCTCCGCTCGCGCCTGCCTTTTTCGCTCGGCGCGCGTTTTCGTTTCGGAGCGCTGTTCCGCTTCTTTGTCCCGCGTCCGCCTCGTTCCGTTCCGCTTGGCGCGGTCGCATCGTTTCCCCGTCCCCAAAAAACGTTTTCCAATGCAAGCATCCCCCCTCGTTAGATCGATCCCCTCCGCGGCCGCCGTGCTGGCATCCGCGTTCCTGAGCCTGGCCTTGCTCGCGCCGGCGCCCCTGCGGGCGCAGGCCGCGCCGAACGCGCAGACGCTCGCCAAGTACGACAAGAACAACAACGGCCGGCTCGACCCGGATGAAGCCGCCGCGATGCAGGCCGACAACGCTCGCGCCGCCCAGACGCCCGTCACCTCCGGCGCAAGTTCGTCCGGCGAGGTCGTCGAGCTCAACCCGTTCTCCGTCGATGCCAGCAAGGACATCGGCTACTACGCCGAGAACACGCTCGCCGGCAGCCGCCTCAACACCAACGTCGGCGACCTCGCGGCGTCGATCACGGTCGTCACCAAGCAGCAGCTCGACGACACCGGCGCGCTGAACATCAACGACGTGTTCCTCTACGAGGCCAACACCGAGGGCGCCGGCAACTATACGCCGACGTTCATCAACCGCGGCAGCGCGGCCGACGCGATCGCCGGCTACAGCGGCGATGACGGCTCGCCTTTCACCGCCGCCACCGCCAACCGCGTCCGCGGTCTCGGCACCGCCGACACCGCGCAGAACAATTATCCGACCATCGCCCGGCTCGCGTTCGACTCGTACAACACGAACTCCGTCGAAATCAACCGCGGCCCGAACTCCATGCTCTTCGGCACCGGCGGCGCCTCCGGCATCATCAACCAGTCGACCGCCGAGGCCGTGCTGAACAAGAACAAGACGTCCATCAACCTGCGTGTCGGCAGCAACGACGCCCATCGCGAGAGCATCAGCCAGAACGTTCCGATCGGGAAGAAAGTCGCCCTCTTCGTCGCCGCCCTCTACGACGCCAAGGGTTTTCCCCGCAAGCCGTCGGGTGACATCACCCGCCGCCAGTACGCGGCCATCACGTATCAGCCGTGGTCGAAGACCAAGATCACCGGCAGCTTCGAGAACTACGACAATTACAACAACCGCCCGAACCAGAACGATCCGGGCGACTACGTCACGCCGTGGTACAACGCGACCGGCGCGCTCTACGGCGGCGTCGGCAAGCCCGGCTGGGATCCGACCACGCAGACCGTCACCTTCGCCAATGGCGTCATCGCCGGGCCTTTCCTCAACTCGACGCTCGATCCCCGCTGGAAGCCCGGCCTGACCAGCAACGGCACCGGCGCCTTCACCAGCTCCACCTCGGCCAACTACATCTCCGATCTCTCGATCGAGGGTCACGTCGTGTTCGGCGTCGACCACGGCCAGATCGTGAACGCCTTCGCCCCGAACGGCTCGGCCGGCGCCGGTACGAACGGCTCCGCGGCGATCCCCGCCGTCACCAATCGCACCGCCGCGCAATGGATCGCGCAGAACATCGCGACGACCCAGACCTCCGGCGCCCCGCTGCCTCTGCCTCCAGCCAGCACCGGCGCGACCAGCTATGTCTCGGGCAACACCTACTTCGACAAGGGCGTTACGAACAAGGCGATCTACGACTGGACGAAGTACAACTCCCTCGGCGCCAACTACGGCACCCA
>CALFNJ010000240.1 GCA_937902865.1 uncultured Opitutaceae bacterium | reverse complement strand
GTGCCTTCCCCTTCGGGCATTTCGTCCAGCCGCTTCGCGAGGTAGGCGAGCTGGCTCACGTGGACGCACGTGATGAAATAGTCGGATAAAACGCTGGAGTCGTGCGACGCGCCGTGGTGCGGATCCTTCACACCGAGGAATGGATAGTAGAGCGCGGAGAGATCGCGCGCGAGCAGGAGGGAGGCGACGCGCGTCTTGTCGGTCTGAAAACCGAGCGCGATGATGTCGCACATCAGCCGCGTGTGATCGCGCAGATCCTCGGGCAGGCCGTTTTCCGGCCGCTTCATCGTCAGGACTGGCTGCGCCTTGCCGCGGGCGCGATCTTCCGCGGTCGCCTTGTCGGCGCGCATCCGGTCGATGCTCTTTTCGACGTCGCGCACACTGGAAAGATATTCGTCGAGCTTCCCCTTGTCGGCGGCGCTGATCTTGCGGCTCAGCTTCGCCGCGTGGTCCTTCACGCGATCGAGCACGCTGACGTTGCGCAGGCTGCCGCCGTTCTCGAACAAGCTGTCGAACGCGAGGGACGGATAGACCTCCATCGGCACGGGCGAGTCCGGGCTCTGCCACGAGATGTGCGAGCTGTAGGCCATCGAGAAATTCGTCTCGTGGTAGCCGCTCATCGGCTGCTCGCAGCCGAGGACGAGGCTGGGCTGCACCGTTTCCTGGCCGAGGCGGTTGGCGAGCACCTGGTCGACGCTGATGCCGCCGCGCAGCACGGCGCCTTTCATCAGCGGCATGCCGGAGAGGAGATTGCCCGTCATGCCGGGATGGATGCCCACGCCCGTGGCGTAACGGTTGTAGAGCCCGTTGATGACATTCAGCTTGCTGCGGAACGGCGCGAGCGGGGTGAGGGTTTTGCTCAGTTCCATGTCGGCGCCCGCGCCCTTGGCCCACCAGTGATTCGGGCTGATACCGCAGGCCATGAAGACCGCGGCGAAACGCTTCGGGTAGGGATTGGGCGCGGCCGGGGTCGGCAGCGTCGCCTCGGCGCGCCAGACCGGCAGCGACTCGAGCCACGGGAGCGCCATCATCACACCGGCGCCGTGCAAAAACTTTCGCCGGGAAATCTGGCAACGGAGGACGGCGGGGGAATCTTGATTAATTGCGGGCATTGGCGGTTTGGTTGGCGCCCGTTTCGGGGCCACGCATGGTAACCAACTGGGGGCTCGTGACGAGGCTCTCGACCAGCGTGATGAAGCGCTGGCCGTTGGCGGCGAGCTTCGTGCGCATGCCGGCGATGAGCAGATCGTCGGAGGGCAGCAGCGTGCGGCCGAGGCCGTAGGCGGTGAATTTGCGGCAGAGATTTTCGACGAAATCGGATTCGCGGCTGTCGTGCAAAAACGCGCGCAGGCCTGTGACGCCGGTGCGCTCGCTGCCGCCGGGGAATTGCGCGCGGGTGTCGACGGGACGGTCGCCGAGATCTTTTTCACGTCGCTCGCCGACGGGGCCGAACCCCTCGAACACGAGGCCGAAGGAATCGAAACGCGCGTGGCAGCTCGCGCAGGATTTGTCCTCGCGATGTTTGGCCAGCGCGTCGCGCAGGCTGAGGCCAACCATTTTGGATTCGTCGGGCGGCAGCGCGGGGACGTTCGGTGGCGGCGCGGGAATGCGTTCGCCGAGGATGCGGCGGACGACCCAGTTGCCGCGTTTCACCGGACTGGTGCGCAGGCCGGGCGAGTTCGCGGTCAGGAAAACCGCCATCGGCAAAAGTCCGCCGCGCTCGAATTTACCGGCTTGCTCCACGCGCACCCAGCGGTCCGGCGCGCCGGCGACTTCCGGCATGCCGTAGTGCTTCGCGAGCACGGGATTCACGAAGGTGTAGTCGCCGTAGAGGAAATTCAGAATCGGCCGGTCTTCCCGCACGAGATCGTCGAAGAACCGGACGGGCTCCTCGAACATCTCCGCGCGCCGCTCGTTGGTGAAGGACGGGAAACGCTCGCGGTCCACCGTGTTGCTTTCGTCGCAGCGGCGGAAATCGAGCCAGTTGCCGCCGAACTCGACGGCGAGATTTCGCACCCGGTCATCCTTGAGCATCCGTCGCGCCTGCGCGGCGAGCACCTTGGGCTGGTGGAGGTCGCCCGCGGCGGCATGCGCGAGTAGCTCCGCGTCGGGCATGCTCGACCAGAGAAAATAACTCAGCCGGCTCGCGAGCGCATAGTCCGACAACGGCTCCGTGCCGGCGAGCGGAGCGGGCGGCGCATCCGCCGTCGCCGCGCGGTCGAAGAGCTTCGCGAACCAGCTTTTTTTCTCCGGAGCCGCGGCGACGGGGGCCGCGCCCGCCGGGCT
>CALFNJ010000239.1 GCA_937902865.1 uncultured Opitutaceae bacterium | reverse complement strand
ACCCCGAACCTACTGATTAAGAGTCAGCTGCTCTACCATTGAGCTAGGAAGCCAAGGACACAGAGGGAAAAAAACTCATTAAGGCTCTCGCGATGTCAACAGCGATTTCGACGCGATGATGATTCTCTCCGCGTTTTTTACAGGAGTGCTGCCGCGACATCGCGGCCGCGTCGCTCGCTCAGCTTCTCGGGTGGCTCGTGCTGCGAGTGAAATTTGATTCAAAACGTGAATGAGTGCCGGCGGAACTGGGATTGCCAGGCCGAACGCGAATTGCCGATAGATTAATAAAGAGGTGCGGTGTGTTCGGCTGGGTTGACTCGCTAGGGTGGACGCGGAGAGTCCCGAGTCCTGATTCGCCATGACCGTCTCAACGACCATTCCCACTGCGCACTCGGCTGGGGCAAGGGGACTTTCCCCCGGCTGGGGAGAGCGGACGCGGATCATGGGCATCCTCAATCTCACGCCGGATTCATTCTTCGACGGCGGACGCCACAATTCGTCGGAGAAGGCCGAGTTGCAGGCGATCCGATTGGAAAAGGAAGGGGCTGACTGGCTCGATCTCGGAGCGGAGTCCAGCCGTCCCGGCGCCTCCATTATAAGTGAGGAAGAGGAACTGCGGCGCCTGCTGCCTGTGCTCGAGCGCGTCTGCGGTGTTGTCCGGATTCCGCTCTCCGTGGACACCGCCAAAGCGTCCGTGGCCAAAATCGCGCTCGCGGCGGGGGCGACGTGGATCAATGACATCTGGGGATTGCAGGGCGACGCGACGATGGCGTCGGTGGTGGCCGAAGCCGGCGCATCGGTCGTCATCATGCATAACCAGCGCGACACGCTCTATCCCGACGGCGTGGTGCTCGGCATCAACCGCTTCTTCGAAAATTCCCTGCGGCTCGCAGACCGCGCCGGGATTCCGTCGGAGCGCATCGTGCTCGATCCGGGCATCGGCTTCGGCAAGACGGCCGAGCAAAGCCTCGTCGTGCTGCGCTCACTGCGCGAGTTTCGCGTTTTCGGCCGACCGCTGCTGGTGGGCGCCTCTCGCAAGTCGGTGATCGGTCATGTGCTGGATCTCCCCGCGGCGGAGCGGCTGGAAGGTTCGCTGGTGACGACCGTCGCGGCGGTGGCCGCAGGGGTCGATGTCGTGCGCGTCCACGATGTCCAGGCGCATGTCCGCGCGGCCCGCATGGCGGACGCGATCTATCGCTTTTCCTCTTCCCTCCATGGATAAGATTTTCATCGAAGGCTACACGCTGTTCGCGCGCCACGGCGTGCACCCGGAGGAGGCGGTGCTCGGCCAGCGTTTTGTGTTCGATGTCGAGTTGCGCGTCGATCTCGCGCCAGCGGGACGGTCGGACCATCTGGCGGACACGGTCGACTACGGCGCGGTGATGGCACGGATCGCGCAAGTGGCGGAGAAGCGCCATTGCCGCCTGCTTGAGACGCTGGGCGAGGCGATCGTGCAGGATCTGTTGGAGGCGTTTCCGTCAGTGCAGGCGGTACGGCTTCGCATCCACAAGCCGGCCGCACCGGTGCCGGGAACCTTTGCGTCGCTCGGCATCGAGATCGAGCGGGAGCGTGCGCGATGACCCGGGGCTTCCTCGGACTCGGCAGCAATCTCGGAGACAAGCGCGCCCATCTCGAGGCGGCGCTGGCCGCGCTGCGCCGCGAGCCGTCGCTGGAGGTCAGGCGCGTGGCCGGCTTTTACCGCACCGCGCCGCTCGGTCCGGTCGAGCAGGACTGGTTTCTCAACACGGTCGCGGAAATCGCGACCGATCTTCCGCCACGGGCGTTGCTTGAGCGCTGCCAGGCGATCGAGCAGGCGCTCGGGCGCGTGCGGCACGAGCGCTGGGGACCCCGCACGATCGATCTCGATCTGCTTTGGCTGGACAGCGGCGCGGTCGCGGAACCGGGGCTCACGCTGCCGCATCCCGGCATGCACCAGCGCAGCTTCGTCCTTGAACCGCTGAGCGAGCTCGCCCCCGAACTGCAGCTGCACGGATATCCGCTGGGGCATTGGCGTCGCCAGGTGGAATCGTTGGGATGCGTGGAGGTGACGTGAGCTCGAGTTCGCGGACGCTTGTCTTGCCAGGGACGGTCGCTTCACCCGTCGACGCGTTTCGGCGACTGGCTGGACGGCGGGGAGTTTTCTGGTGCGACAGTAGTCTGGCTCGACCAGGGGACGGTCGATTTTCAATCATGGGGTGCGAACCGCGTTCCTTGTTCACCGTCCGTGGCGACGTTTGGCATTGGGAGCAGGCAGGCGGACTCACCACCGAGGGGCGTGGACAGCCTTTGGCGAAATTGGATGAACTCGTGGACCGCTTTCGGGCCGAACCGACCGGTGAACATGATCTCCCCTTCTGGGGCGGAGCGATCGGCTGGTTTTCCTACGATCTCGGACGTCAGTTTGAAACGTTTGGTGGAACGGCCAGCGAGGATCTGCCGGTCCCGGACATCCGACTGGCGTGGCACGATGCCGCGATCATCTGGGATCACCAGACCGGGCGCAGCTGGCTGGTAGGCGTGGGGTGGGATCGTACGCCGGAGGCTGCGATCGACGAACTCGGCGCATGGCTGCGGGAACCTCCCGCGCTGCCGGGAAACTCAGCCGTGCCAGCCTTGGCGACATTCGCGAGTGATCTCTCGCGTGACGACTACCTCACGCGGGTCTCGGCGGCCCGTGACTGCATCGCCCGTGGCGAGATTTATCAGATGAATCTGGTGCAGAGATTCGCCGGTCCGCACCGCGAATCGCCGGCTGCGACTTACCTGCGGCTCCGCCAATTGAATCCGGCACCTTTCGCCTTTTTTCAGGACGCGGGCGCGCTGGCGGTGCTTGGCAGTTCACCGGAACGGTTTCTCGAGGTCACGCCGGCGAAACGGATCCGCGCCTGCCCGATCAAGGGTACCCGTCCGCGCGGACGCACCCCTGACGAAGATGCCGCTCGCGCGGCCGAACTGCGCGCGAGCGAGAAGGAGCGCGCGGAACTGCTTATGATCGTTGACCTGATGCGCAACGATCTGGGTCGGCTCTGCGAGTTCGGCAGCGTGGAGGTCACGCGTCTGCATGCGCTGGAAAGTTTCGCCACGGTGCATCATCTCGTTGGCGAAGTGCAGGGAACGCTGCGGCCGGATACGCGGGTGAGCGAGCTGCTGCGTGCGACGTTTCCCGGCGGTTCGATCACGGGAGCACCGAAGATCAGCGCGCTCGGCCTGATCGATCGTCTCGAGCGTCACCGCCGCGGGATCTTTATGGGAGCGACGGGCTACCTGAGTGCGCACGGACGCATCGATCTCGGCATCGCCATTCGCACCATCGTTTGCCGGGAGGGGAAGGCGTATTTCGAAGTGGGAGCCGGCATCGTCTGGGATTCGGACGCTGCCGCCGAATACGAGGAAACTCTTGCGAAGGGCCGAGCGCTGTTCGCCGCGCTGGGAGCACAACCGGCATCGCCGTCATGAAAATCGCGATCAATGGCGAGTTGAAGGCAGCGACGACGGAGTCGATGGAGGAACTGCCCGTCGCACCCGGCGTGTTCGAGACCATGCTCGTGCGGGAAGGCGCGCCGGTCTTCTTCGACGATCATTGGGCGCGCTTCTGTGTCGGATGCCGCCATTTCAAATTCGAGCCGCCCATTTCCACAGATGAAGCGGGTGCATTGGCGACGGCGCTGATCCAGGAAAACATCGCTGGCCGAACTGGCGTGCTGCGCCTCGCGGCCTGGCGCAACGGATCGATCGTGGAGTCGCGGATGGAGGTTGGCGGCCCCCGGCCACACATGAGCCGGCCGGCATTCCGCGCCGCGCTGGGCGCGCGGGCACTCCCGCCGCCGGATGCGGATCGCGCCTGCAAGCATTTGCGGCGCACCGCGTGGCTCGAGGCACTGCGGACCGCGAGGGCGGGAGGATGGGACGAGGCGATCCTGAGCGACGACCAGGGTCGCGTTGTCGAAGCCTGCGTCTCCAATGTGTTCTTCGTTTACGATGGCTGCCTGCATACTCCCGCGCTCGAAGCGGGGCCATTGCCCGGTGTAATGCGGGCTCGCATCCTCTCGCTCGCCCGAAACGAGGGGTGGACGGTGAGGGAAGGGGAGTATCGCTTGGCGGACTTGCTTGCGGCCTCGGAAGTTTGGCTTTCCAACTCGCTCATCGGGGTGCGGCCGCTTTCGGCCCTGGGCGAGCGCCAGTTCGACCCAAATCCACCGAGCTTGGGAAAGCTGCGTGCGACCTGGGGCGAAACCTTCGGCTGGGATCCGATGGTAGTCGCGTAGCAGCGGCCATGAGGCCGATGAAGCGCCTCGGTTCACCCGTGGCCCCGACGTGGAAGCAGCGGCGCCACCGCCAACGTTACGTCAGTGATCGGAACGGCCACTTTCCCCTTGCCAACTCCCCGCGCGGTCTCTGTTTTCGACCACTCTTTCCATGCAAAAGACCAAAAAGTCCGTCGCCAAGCGCTTCAAGCTGTCCGCCAAGGGCAAGCTGGTGCGTCGCACGCCTGGCTTCCGTCATCTGCTGGCCTCGAAGAGCACGAAGTCCAAGCGTCGTGCCTCCCGGGACAAGCTGGTGGCCGAGGGCCATGCCAAGCCGCTGAAGCGCGCCCTGCCGTTCGGTCTCTGAGCGGCAAATCCACCTAAACTTCGCCAGGCGGGTGAAATCCAAAGCCGACCCGCCGGCGACTAACCTAAAAGGAATAACACAACATGGCTCGTGCAACGAACTCCCCCGCGTCGCGTAAGCGACACAAGAAAGTCCTGAAATACGCCCGTGGCTATTTCGGGAATAAGTCCAAGCTCTTCCGCTATGCGAAAGAAGCTGTCCAGCACGCCTGGCAGTATGCCTACGCGGCGCGCAAGAAGAAGAAGGCGGATCGCCGCGGTCTCTGGATCGTGCGTCTCAACGCCGCCTGCCGCAACGCGGGCATCACCTACAGCCGCTTCATCGAGGGCCTCAAGGCCGCGAACATCACGCTCGACCGCAAGGTTCTCTCGGACCTCGCGATCCGCGACGAGGTGGCCTTTAATAGCCTGGTCAAGAAAGCCCAGGACGCGTTGAAGACCAAGGCCGCCAAGGCCTAACTCTGACAAACGCGAGCCGGGCCAAGGCTCGCCTCCCTGTCTGTCTCTCTGGAGGACGGGCCTCATCTCGAGGTGCCGTCCTCTTTGCTTTTGTTTCTTTAGCATCGTTCTCGCCCGCCGTTCCCCTAATCGTCGCCGCTCTTCTTCCATGCAAGACACCCTGACCGCCCTCGTCACCAAGGCGCAAACCGACCTCGCCGCGCTCCAGGCGCGTCCCGAGTTCGAGGCCGCCAAGGCGCGCTTCGTCGGCCCCAATGGCGAGCTGACCGCGCTGATGAAGCAGATGGGCTCCGTGCCGAAGGAAGAGAAGCCCGCGATGGGCAAGCTCATCAACGAGGCCAAGGGGAAGATCCAGGCGCTCCTCGATGCCGCCCTGCAGCGGATCGAGGCCGGTGAGCTTACCCGCCAGCTCGGCGCCGCCGTCGATCCGACGCTGCCGTCGCCCGATGTGGGGCCCGGCACCTATCATCCGCTCACGCTCGTGCGCGAGGAGATGTGCCGCATCCTGCGCAAGGTCGGCTTCACCGTCGCCGACGGTCCGGAGGTCGAGACGGAGTTCTACTGTTTCGACGCGCTGAACACGCCGTCCGATCACCCCGCGCGCGACGCGCAGGATACGTTTTATTTTCCGGAGACCGCGCGTTTCGGCAATGTCTCGAAGAAGACGCCGAACGAGAAATACCTGCTTCGCACGCACACGTCGTCGGTGCAGATCCGCACCATGCTGCAGGGCAAGCCGCCCATCCGGATCGTCTCACCGGGGCGCGTGTACCGCCGTGACACGACCGATGCCTCGCACAGCGCGAACTTCCACCAGCTGGAATGCCTCTATGTCGATCGCAACGTGACGGTGCGCGATCTCAAGGCGCTGCTCGACTATATCTTCGAATCGTTGCTCGGCGCGGGCACCAAGACCCGTTTCCGGCCGCACTACTTCGGCTACACCGAGCCGAGCTTCGAGGTCGATCTCAGCGCGAAGCACCTGCCGAAGGTCAACAAGGAGTGGATCGAGATCGGCGGCTGCGGCATGGTCGATCCGCTCGTGTTCGAGACGGTCGGCTACGATTCCACCGTCTGGAGCGGCTACGCGTTCGGCATGGGTCTCGAGCGCCTCGCCATGACGCTCTACGGCATCGATGACATCCGCTATTTCTACCAGAACGATCTCCGTTTCCTGAAACAGTTCGCCTAAACTTTTCCGCGGATGGCGCGGATGAGCGCGGATAAATGTCCGAATCATCCGCGTTCATCCGCGCCATCCGCGGAAAATAAAATCTCCGTCTGTGAAAATTTCCCTCAACTGGCTCAAAGACTATGTGACTCTCGACGCTTCGATCGAGGAGATCTGCCGCGCGGTCACCTTTCTCGGCTTTGAGGTCGAGCAGGTCATCCGCAGCGGCGCGCCGAAGCTGGACCAAGTGGTCGTGGGCGAGGTGCTCACGCGCGACCGCCACCCGAACGCGGACAAGCTTTCCGTCTGCACCGTGGACATCGGGCCCGCGGGCGGCGTCAAGACGATCGTCTGCGGCGCGCAGAACTACAAGGTGGGTGACCGCGTCCCCGTTGCGCTGCCCGGAGCCGTGCTGCCCGGTAATTTCGTCATCAAGCAGTCCAAGATCCGCGGCCAGCTTTCCGATGGCATGATGTGCTCGGGCAAGGAAATCGGCGTCCCGGATGACGTCGATGGCCTGCTGATCCTCGCCGGCCGTCCCGCGCTGGGCACGCCGATCAACGCGGTGCTGCCGGGCGGCGATGTCGTGCTCGACATCGAGATCACGCCGAACCGGCCCGACTGTCTTTCGCACCTCGGCATCGCGCGCGAGCTCGCGGCGTGGTTCAAGCGCCCGCTGGCTTATCCGCAGGAAAAATTCCGCGGCGAGGTCGCCGGCGCGGCTCGCCCCGATCTGCTGTCGGCGGTGCGCGTCGAATCACCCGAGGACTGCCCGCTCTACACCGCCCACATCATCACGGGGGTGAAGATCGGCCCGAGCCCGGCCTGGCTGCAGGAGCGTCTGCGCGCGCTCGGCCTGCGTCCCATCAACAACGTGGTCG
>CALFNJ010000238.1 GCA_937902865.1 uncultured Opitutaceae bacterium | reverse complement strand
GAGGCTGTCCTCGACCATCCGGGCTCCATCGCGTTGCGCGACCCGCTTCGCCTCGATCTTCGCCTCGTCGAAATCCTTGCCGTGCAGAATCACCTCGGCCCCGAACATCCGCATCCGCTCGATCTTGAGCGGATTGGCCGTCGTCGCCGCGTACACCGTCAGCTTCTGGCCCCGCCGCCGGCACGCGTAGGCCATCGCCTGGCCGAGATTGCCCGCGCTCGCCGTGATCACGCGGGCGCCCGCCGGCAGCTTGGAGGCCATGTAGTCGGCGCCCCGCCCCTTGAAGCAGCGGATGGGATTGACCGTCTCGACCTTCACCACGACGCGGCAGCCTACGAGCCGCGACAGCGACTCCGCGACAAATTGCGGCGAGTGCAGAAAGACCGGATCGATCACCCCGGCGGCCTCGCGAATGGCCTCGATGCGAATGCGGTGGTTCATGGCGCGTGGGCCGGCTTGAGGTCCTTCTTCATGATGACGCTCTCGTAATTGGTATCGTTCCATTGGCAGCGTTCCACCTCCCGATAACCCCATTTCGCATAGAGCTCGATGAGGTGCGTCGCCGGCACCGCGGTGTCCAGGGCCATCGCCGTGGCGCCGTTCGCCAGCGCAAACTGGACGGCGTGCTCGTGCAGGGCCCGGCCGACGCCCCGCCCGCGAAACGCCGGATCGACGCCAAACTGTCCGAACATGAACGTCGCGGCCTCGCGATACGTCGCGGACGTGGACTTGGGATTCGGTCGCTTCACCGTGATCGTACCCGCGAGCCTTTCATCCATTTCCGCAATGAAACAATGGCCCGCCTTCACCCGGCGCTCGGTCACCTCCGGGGTCTGGTGAGTGGCGGAATATCTCCAGCCGCGTGCCGCCAGTTCCGCATAGGCGCGGTGCAGCATCTCCGTGAGGATCACGAGATCGTCCGGCAGACGGCAGGTACGAATCTGGAGCTTCATTTTCCGGCGGGGTATTGGCCTGGAGGCGGAGTGCTACGGGGAATTTCGGACTACACCACAAAGGCACGAAGCCACGAAGGTCGATCTCCGAGCCGCTGGATGGGCAGCTTCTTCACGCCGCTGTGCCCCTTGTCACGCAGCGCGCCGGCCTGAGCCGGCACGGCGATCAACGCCACCAAGCCAGAGCTGTGACCACGACGGTCAGTCCCACGAGTGCTGCGGCCGCCGCCTTATCGCGGCGAGAAAGCACGAGCACCGGTGAACCGGAACGGAGACCACTGCTTTCGAGGCCGGCGACGCAGACCAGCGCCACCATGATGCCGATCACGATCCATTGCGGCGGACCGAGCCCCGCGCGTGCCGCGGCTGAGTGCAACCAGATGATCATTTCTCAGGAATACCCCCGCTTGCGGTCGGCACGAGTCAAAACCGGGACGGTCGAATCTCAGTTCGACGATTTTCGGGAACGTGATTTTTCTCTTTTCCGTCCCGCGAGAACGCCAGCGATGCTCGCCGCCACCCGCGTCAATTCCTCCCGCGGATATTGCGGACGCGCGGGATCCACGACGAGCCGCACAGGATCGCCGGGGAATCGCGGCACGACGTGGAAATGGACATGAAAGACCTCCTGGCCCGCCGCGGCACCGTTGGCCTGCGAAACATGGCAGCCTTCGCAGCGCACCCCGCTCTCCGGCAAGGCGGACGCCACCCGATGGACGAGGCGAAACACCTCAGCTGCTTCGTCCTCAGTCAGCTCGACCAGGCCGGCAACATGGCGGCGCGGGACGACGAGCACGTGCCCGGCGTTAAACGGACGCACGTCCATGAAGGCGACCGCGTGCGCATCCTCCGCCACTTTGCTGCATTCGACTTTCCCGGAAATGATCCCGCAGAAGACACAGTCATGCTTCATGGTTTTCTCCTATCGTTCCACGCCGCCGAGCGAAGCCGGGATCCTGCGAACCACTTTTCCGCGGCGGCGGCGGATCAGGACTTCTCGGTCTCCACGTTGTCGTAGAACCATTCGATGCGGGAGCAGTTGGCGCAGACGAGCACGTTCGCCTCCCCGTCCGTCCACTCGAGATTCACCAGCGAGCTGAACGCGGTGTGCATCGAAATCTTCTTCCGGTGGAAGAGGATGTTCTCGCAATGCGGACAAACCACCTGCTTGCCGCCGGCGCGGAACGACTCGGCTCTCGGCCCGTTGACCAGCGATTTGGCGGCGGCTTTCAGACCAGCGGAGATGTTCATGGGGTATCCTTTGTCCCACAGGCTCGCTGAACCGCCGCAGGCGGGCGATGCCGAAATCAGCGGTCCGGGGAGAGGGAGAACATCGCCAGATCCACGCGTTCCTCGCCGCCAATGCGCCGCCAGAATTCGCAGCCAGCTGCATTCTTCCGGAAAACGAACACGTGGCACTTGGCGATTTTCTCTGCCGTCAGTGCCCGCAGGGCACGACGGAGCAGTTCACTCCCGATCCCCTGCCGCTGCCGGTCCGGCCGCACCGCCAGATGGTGGATGAAGCCACGCCGGCCATCATGGCCGCAGAGAATCGTGCCCACGAGTTGATCGCCCGCGACGGCGATGAAGCTGAGGCCCGAATTTCGTCCGAGATACCGCGCAATCGCCTCCGGCGCATCCGCCTCGCTCAGGCCGATGCCCTCCATGCTTTCCCACAGTTTTATGGCGGCGGGATAGTCCGCGTCAGCGAAGATCCGATAATCAATTTGGGTCATGCGTGCCCCACTCATCAAACCGCGGCCGCTCACCGGCGCGACCGGACAGCCACGGCCGGAGAGTTAGGTGGTCCCTTTTCAACCAAGCACAGATCGCGGCCCTCGAACGTTCGACGGTTCAATCGACCAGGCTCTCCTTCTGCTGCATTCTCCGCACGACGAGGATCGTCGTCCGCTTGCGGGCGTGGGTCAGCAGCAGGACGGGTTCCCCCTCGGTGACTTCCTTCCGGAGAAAGGAGTGCTTCACTTGAAAGGCCGCGCCATCGATCTCGAAGTGGACGAGGTGCTCGGTCCATTTCTTGAATCGCCCCATCTCGCGTCCGATCCGCCCGACCACCGGATCCGCCCGCCTCAGGAAGAGCAGATTCCGGAACGCACGGGCGGCGAGCAGCACGGCCAGAAGAATCACGACGCAGCCGAAAATCGCCGCCGGGAACGGAATGACCCTGAACCAAGCGAGCACGAATGCCAGCAGCGCGAACGCCAGGGTCGTGTAGAACAGCTCCGCGACCGTGTCCTCGATCGTGACCTGCAACCAGAGGCGGAGCTTTTCCTTATTCACGCGAGTGACCAGCCGTGGCGACGGGCGCAGTGAGCTTCATTTGCCATAGGCTCGTTCCACCTTGGCGACTCGCAGCGCGTAATCGGAATACCAGGTGGATTTTCCCGATTCTTGCGCCCGCGCATGCTCCGCGTTCCGCTTCCAATTCCGGATATCTTCCTCCGTCCTCCAATAGGAAACCGTGAGGCCGAATCCGGCGCCGTCGCGAACGGTTTCAACTCCGAGATAGCCGGGCATGGTCTTCGCCAGTTCCACCATGCGGTCGGCCATTTTTTCATAACCTCGGTCACCTTCCGTGCGCTGCGACGTGAAAATCACCGCGTAATACGGAGGCTCCGGCGTCTGCGCGAAACGGGGAATGCTCGACATCGGTAGCTTGCTCAACGTGAGGAAGGCATGCCCGTCAAGCTTGCGGCATGATCTCCAGCGTCAGGCAGTAGTCGCGATAACCCACGCTGTGCCAGAAGGCGACGCCGGGCTGATTGTGGCACAGGACCTCGACCACCAGTCGAAGATCACTTGGCCAGATCTGCTTCTGCAGGAGCGCGAACGCGGCGCGCCCGATCCCGGCTCGCCGTTGCTTCCGCCAGACGAAAAACTGCCGCAGATAGATCCGGTCCTCCTCCCGTTTGAACAGCGCGTAGGCCACCGGCTGATCGGTGGAAAACACCACCGCGCGATATTCGCCCCGCAGCCATTTCCCCATCCGCTCCTTCAGCTGCCCCACGGTCATCGCGTTGCGGTGCCCTTCCTCGCGGATCAGCTGGTGATTCCACTCCGCCAGCAGATCGAGATCGGATGCAGACGCTTCGCGCCAGGAAAGAGTCATACCTTGCCCTCGGTTGAAGCCGAGCCCGCCATGCGCCGCGAGATTGAAAAGCCCACTCCGGTCCGCGCCAGCTGCGCCGGACTCATTCAGCTCTCTTTCCGCCGCGTCCACCTCGGAAAGGCCAACAACAAGGCCGCCCAGATCAGGCAGATCGACGCCGTCAGATAGAGCCACCGATACGTGCCGCCTCCCAGGAAGCTGCCGAATTGGGTGATTCCAACCAAGGCTTCAGCAAGGGGGTCAGGCCGAGTTTTTGTGGAGTAGACAGACTATTCCATCCGCAATCACGCGTGCTCTCCACGTGACACCAGCACCTCGCTGCCTATTCCTCTATCCCCACGAGCCCACAAAAACTCGGCCTGCCCCCTTTCTAGGTCTCTTTTCAACCGAGCACAGATCCCGGCCCGAAAACGGCACCCACCTTCATTTCTCCGGGCTTAGGATCACAACCACGGCGCTCTCGTCGCTCACCGGCACCTGCCCGCTCGGCGCGAAGCCTTCCTTCGTCACGCTCACCCATTGAATCTTCTGCACTACGTGGGGAAGCAGAGCCTCGCCCTTTTGGTCCGTCAGCAGCTTCCCATGGTTCATGCTCGCGCTGATCGGCTCCACAGCAGCTCCGGAAACAGGCCGGCTCGAGGGATCGACCACTCTCACCTTCTGCGTCACACATCCGCCGAACAGAGCGGCGGCAAGGATCAGGAAGGAAACGGGGATGATTTTCATCAGACTAGTCTCTCCCAGGCACAATGACTCGATCCTCATTTGTCCTTCGGACGCGACCTCCGCATCCAAGCAAGATCCTGAAAATCAGATTTATCCCATCGGTTCGCCTTTTCGTTCGAGCGCAAAAGCCGCCAGGCGATAAATGCGACCGGACTGAGTCCTCCAAGGCAGCACAGCAATCGCAGAGTCTCCGTGAAGCGACCAAACGGAGAACTGCCGATCAAAAGGATCGATGCCGCCACGGCCACATAGGAGCAAAGAACGATCGCCCAGATCCTGCGGCGCCAACGCAGCGCGAGCCGCCCGCGATCCTCCGCTCTTTTGGCAAACGCCAACAGGGTCCCAGAAAACGCCGCCGAAGCGAACACGACATAGAAATGCCGCCACCTGTCCTGCGCGTTATCGCTGAAGGCAAAAACGTAGATCAACCCAAGCCCGCAGACCAACGTGAACACCATTGTCAGCAGCAACGTCAGCGGACTCAACCGGAGCTCCTCTTCGACCTTGGCGGAATCACGCGCGTTCATTTTCAGCGGAAAAACACCAAGGGGCTGGGTTTCGCTTTTCTCCGAAAGCCCCTCCTCGACGCCTTGCTCATACACCCAAATCGGAGGAATAGCTCCGCTTCCCCATCAAGGCGGTGAGATCGACCATGACGGCCAGCGCTTTCCTGACGCTCGCATCCGCCTCGGTGATGAGCCCTTGCTCATCCCAGTGGCGATTGTGGATGTAGACGGTGTAGGGATTAATGACGCACTTGAAGTCCATCATCATGGAAATCGCCATCGGTCCGACGGCCATGTAGCTGTGCGGCAGCCCGGCTGACGTGACGAACATCACCACCTTGTCGAAGAAGGCGCCGCGCCGGGAGCCGTCGGACGGAGTCGAGCCGACACACTCCACATACCGCTTCAGCTCCGCGCACAGTCCCCAGTTGTAGACCGGGCTGGCAAAAATGAGGCCGTCGGCGGCATCCGTCAGCGCATGCAGTTCCCGGTAGGCCTCGGTCTCGTAGATCGTGGAGTCGTCGAAGCCGTCGAGTCTCTTTTCCTTCAGGCTGACGAAAGCCGCATCAACCCCCTGGCCATTGAGAATCTCGACGCACAACCGGCCCAATTTTTCGCTCTTACTGGCCGCCTTCAAACTGGAGGATATGCAGACGATGCGCATGCGTTCCGTGCGTCACTCAAGCCGCGCCCGCCTCCATCAGCGAGTCCAGAAAGACCATGGGGCGCAGATAAAAGGCACCCATTACTGTTCGTTTCCTCGTTACCCAATCCTCCGCCGTGTCCACCTCGGAAAGGCCAAAGACAAAGCCGCCCAGACCAAGCAGATCGACGCCGTCAGATAAAGCCACCGATACGTGCCACCTGCGAGGAAGCCGCCGAATTGGGCAATGCCCACCAAGGTATACAGGATCACCAGGAGCCACCTGTTTATTTTCCTCGGAGAGGACATGCCTC
>CALFNJ010000237.1 GCA_937902865.1 uncultured Opitutaceae bacterium | reverse complement strand
CGTCGCCGGTGCCGGGGATCGAACCGCGGTCGTTCGGCTTGGTCGGAGGACCGCCGTCGTTGATGCCGAACACGAGCAGCACGAAATCGCCGGACTTGATCTGCGGGATCACACGCGGCCAGTCGCCGGGATTGTTGTAGTACGTGCGGCTCGAGGTGCCGGCATGGGCCACGTTGGACACGACCGCCTTGGCCGGATCAAAATAATCCGCGAGCGGCGTGCCCCAGCCGGCGCACTGCTCGCCGTTCTTGCCCTTGGCCGTGTTGTGCGCGGTCGAATCGCCGAGCACGAAGATCGTCGGCACATCAGCTGCGGCGAGACGGCCGGCGAAACCCACGCCGAGCACGCAGGCGGCGGCCAGGAGCGATTTGCAGAACAAGGGAAGACCGATGCGGGGGGACATCATGAGAAAACAGGGGACGAAGGGGAACTGAGAGACCGATGAGATTGCGGGCTACGGAAACGGAGGCAAACCCAAGCTTCCAGTAGCGCGGGTCTCCGACCCGCACTCGGAGCTCGATCCTTTTTACAGGAGGAAGGCCGAGGACAAACCGAGGTCGATGCGCATTCGGATAAAGGGATCCACTTCGGAATTTCACCACCGAGGCGCAGAGACACGGAGAAGTCCTCCGAATGTAGGGGCGTTCCTTGCGGACGCCCTTCCGGAGTTCAGAGTCGAGCCGGGCGTCCAGAAGGAACGCCCCTACATCGATCATCGATCTCCGTGCCTTCGTGCCTCTGCGGTGAAATTCCGAAGTTCGTTCCGAAAGCCAATTGAGAGTGTATGCTTGTCTGGCAGCGGCCGACCTCCGCGGCTCCGCGCCTCTGTGCGAGACGGCTTGGGATCGTGATGCCGCGCCGAGGCGGGCGGGCCAAAGACCCGCCCTACCCGTGCCCTACCCACGGACGCGGCTCGGCGATTCGAGCGGGATGATCGCGTGCCTGCGCACCTCGACGCCGCGCAGGAAGGTGACGATCGCGCGTTCGCCGATGCGGTCGCCCGTCAGCTGCTTGTGCAGCGCGTCGACGCTCGGCGTGGTGATGCCATCCAGCGCGAGCAGGATGTCGCCTTCCTGCAAACCGGCGCGCGTCGCGGGACTCTCCGGCTCGAGGCCGGCCACGAGCACGCCCGTTTCCTGGTCGAGGTGATGGTAACGCGCCACCTTGCGGATCAGCGGGACGTTCTGTCCGGCCACGCCGATGAAGCTGCGCCGGATGCGGCCATCCTTGATCAGCCAGCCCACCACCCAGCGCGCCGTGTTGCTCGCGATGGCGAAGCAGATGCCCTGCGCCGGCCGGATGATCGCGGTGTTCACGCCGATGACCTCGCCGCGCGCGTTGACGAGCGGCCCGCCGGAGTTGCCCGGATTGAGCGCGGCGTCGGTCTGGATGACATTGTCGATCAGCCGCCCCGAGGCGCCGCGCAACGACCGGCCGAGGCCGCTGACGATGCCGGCGGTGACGGTCTGCTGGAATCCCATCGGCGAACCGATCGCGATCGCAATCTGCCCCGGCCGCACGACGTCGCTGTCGGCGAGAGTGAGGTAGGAAAGATCATCCGCGCTCACCCGGAGCACGGCCAGATCGGTGTCCGGATCGTCGCCGACCAGATCGGCCGCGAGCTTGCGCCCATCCGCGAGGAAGACCTTCCACTCCCGTGCCCCGTGCACGACGTGGCTGTTGGTGAGAATGTAGCCGTCGGGCGAAATGAAGAAGCCCGACCCCGAGCCACCTCCGCCTCCGCCGCGCTCCGCATTCGGCGAGGCCGCGCGATCACTCGTAGTGCCGTGGACCTCGATGTGCACGACCGCGGGATGCGCGGCCGCGACGGCCCCGGAAACCGCTTGAGAATAGGCGTCGATCAGGAGGTCATCCGCCGGCACGCTGGAAACAACGGGCGTATGCAATGCATCCATAATCCGGCAAGGGATGCCAGAATCCGCCGAGCGCAAATCGGCCCTCTGTCATCCCCTGTTTTCCGCGGCCAATTCGGAGTTTCACCACAGAGGCACAGAGCCACGGAGAGATTTTCCGAAATGTAGGGGCGTTCCTCGCGGACGCCCGGTTCGACGTTGAAACCCCGAAGGGCGTCCGCGAGGAACGCCCCTACATCAATCAGATCGATCTCCGTGGCTCCGTGCCTCTGTGGTGAAATTCCGAACGTTTACCCCGAGCTATTTCGCCCAGCGCTGCAGCACGTCCGGCAACTCGCGCATCGTCGCGATCGTGAAGAATCGGCCCGGCTGGGCCGGCGGCGGCTCGGCTTTCTCGGCGGCCCAGAGGAGGTGATAGGGAATGTGCACGCCCGCGCCGCCGAGTTCGAGGATGGGCAGGATGTCCGACTTCACGGAATTGCCGACCATCAGGAATCGTTCCGGCGCGATCTGCTGCCGCTCGAAGAAGCGGCGATAGGCGGCGGTGTCCTTTTCCGAAAGGATCTCGACGTGCGCGAAGTGTCCCGCGAGTCCGGACTTGCCGAGTTTTCGCTCCTGGTCGCGCAGGTCGCCCTTGGTGATCAGCATCAGACGATAACGCGGGGAAAGCGCCGCCAGCGTTTCAGCCACGCCGTCGAGCAGATCCACCGGATGTGCGAGCATCTCCTGGCCGAGCAGGATGAGGCTGCGGATTTCCTCCGCGCTGATCCGTCCGCCCGTGAGCTCGATCGCCGTCTCGATCGCCGACAGGGTGTAGCCCTTGATCCCGTAGCCGTAGAGCCCGAGGTTGCGCATCTCGATCCCGAACAGCGTGCGATCGACCGTGGCGGTGTCATGATAGCGCGCCAGCAGCGCCCGGTAGCGCTCATGCGCCCGCTCGAAAATCACCTCGTTGTGCCAAAGGGTGTCGTCGGCATCGAAGCCGATGGTCAAATCGGAAGCGGGCATGCCCGCGAGTCAGCGGCGCGACGACCCTGATTCAAACCCGCTGAATCCGAGATGGTAGCCCCGCTGCGCGGGAATCGAGCCAATCGTTCTCCTTCTTCTTTCTCATTCTCTTTCGTCCCTCGGAGAGAGGGGAGAAAGAGGAGTAAGAACCAGAACGAGAAAGAAACCGACCAAATCAAGATGCTGTCGATTTCGCTCTGTCACTCGAAGACGTGCCGGGCGCAAAGGAATCGGGCCGAGCATCAGCCGGCGGCAAAGTAACCTATTGGGTTACGCGATTGCCGGGGGATGGAGAAGAGAAGAGCAGAGACCGTGCTCGTCAGCGGTTGAATCC
>CALFNJ010000236.1 GCA_937902865.1 uncultured Opitutaceae bacterium | reverse complement strand
CGACCAAGTCGGCTGGTTCGCCGATTTCCTTCCCACCGCTGACGAGATCGCCGGCGTGAAACCGCCCGCCAATCTCGACGGCGTCAGCTTCCTGCCCTCGATCCTCGGCCGAAATTCCGAGCAGAAGTCGCACGATCACCTCTACTGGGAGTTCTACGAAGGCGCGTCCTCGCAGGCCGTCCGCCTCGGCGACTGGAAGGCGGTCCGCATTCCGATGCTCACCGGCAAGATCCAGCTCTTCGACCTCAAGACCGACGTCACCGAGGAACACGATGTCGCCGCCAGCCACCCGGACATCGTCAACCGGATCCAAGCCATGATGGAAAAGGACCATGTCGACAACCCGCTCTGGAAAGTCAGCGCGCGCGGCGGCGGGGCCGGCCGAAACGGCAAGGCCGGAGCCAACGCCAAGGCGGGCAACAATTGATCAGGTTCAACTCAATCGCCTAGCGCTTCGCCCGTTTCCAACCCCAAACCATCTCGCGCAGAGGCGCAGCGACGCAGAGTTAAAACCGCTGAGATCGATCTCTGTGTTGCTGCACCTCTGCGCGAAATCTTCCTCACCCCACTTTTTATGAACCGCTCCGGAATTCTCCTCGTCTCGCTTCTCTCTCTCGTCGGCTCGGCTCGGGCGGAATCATCCGCCAAACCGGTGGATCTCTTCGCCGGCCAGGATTTCGGCGGCTTGAAGTACATCGTCACGCCAGCGACGGACATCAAGGCCGTCTGCACGCGCAAGGATGGCGGCGTCATCGCCGTCAGCGGCAGCCCGATCGGCTACCTGACGACGACCGCGAGTTACGAAAACTACCGCCTGCACGTCGAATGGCGCTGGCCCGCCAACGCGGCGAAGAACAGCAATGGCGGCGTGCTGCTCCACATCTCCTCCGGTCCGGCCAACGGCACGCAGTGGCCGGTCTGCTTCCAGATGCAGACGAAGCCGACGCGCGCCGGCGATCTCCTGCCGATGAACGGCACGCCCACGTTCGCCGAGAAGCTGACCACGGCTCCAGGCGCGCGCACGCCGCAGCTCGACCGCCGTCAGCCGAGCAGCGAAAAGCCCCTCGGCGAGTGGAACGAGTGCGACATCGTCTGCAGCCACGGTTCGATCGAAGTCACCGTGAACGGCGTCCTGCAGAACAAGGTGACGCAGAGCTCTCCCGCCAAGGGCCCGGTCGGCTTCCAGCTCGAGGGCACACCCTACGAGCTGCGCAACGTGCAGCTCACGCCGCTGGAATAAGCGGGCATTCGCCGGCGGCGAATGCAACGTTCAACATTCAACGTTCAACGTTGAACGTCCAAGGATCGGAACAGCCAGCGGCGTAACCGCATCCGGTGTTCGGAAATGCTAAGTTGAGACGTCCAACGTCAGGGAGCTGAAGCGAGCGCGAAACATAAGCGCTGACATTCTTCCGTACTGCCGAGTTGAACGTTGAATGTTCAACGTTGAACGTTGGACGTTCCCCGTCCGCAGGACGGGATGGTCTTCAGCTCAAAAGCTCGTACGCCGGGAGGGAGAGGAACTCGTCGAACTGCTTGTTCTTCACCATCCGCATGAACAGTTCGGTGGCCTCCTTGAAGTGGCCGCCGTCGTACACCGCGGCGCCGTAGTCGGTGCGGATCTTGGCCAGCTCCTCGTTCAGCAGCTTCTCGTAGAGCCCGAGCGTGATCGCCCGGCCGTCGTCGAGCTTCGCGCCGAAGTGGAGCCACTGCCAGAGCTGGGAGCGGGAGATTTCCGCGGTCGCCAAGTCCTCCATCAGATTGTGAATCGGCTCCGCACCGGAGCCGCCGAGCCAGGCCTCGAGGTAGCGGATGCCGACGTGGATGTTCCAGCGCACGCCGTTCTCCGTGATCGGACCGTGGAACGGCGCGAGCAGTTCGGATTCGTTCACCTTCACGTCCTCGCGGAGGCGGTCGAGCTGGTTCGGGCCTTTCATGTGCTTCGCAAAGGCGTCGAGCGCGGTCTGCACGAGGCCCGGGTGCGCGACCCAGGTGCCGTCATGGCCGTCCGACGCCTCGCGCTCCTTGTCGAGCCGCACTTTCTCGAACGCAGCGGCGTTCGCCGCCGGGTCGTTGCGGATCGGAATCTGCGCGGCCATGCCGCCCATCGCGTAGGCGCCGTGGCGGTGACAGACCTGGATGACGTGGAGGCAGTAGGAACGGAGGAACGGCACGGTCATCGTGATCAGTCCGCGATCCGGGAAGAGATACTCCGGCCGGTTGCGCAGCTTTTTCACGACGCTGAAAATGTAGTCCCAGCGGCCACAGTTCAGGCCGGAGGCGTGCTCGCGCAGCTCATAGAGGATTTCCTCGGCCTCGAACGTGCCGAGAATCGTCTCGATCAGCACCGTCGCCCGAACGCTGCCGCGCGGCACGCCGACGGCTTCCTGCGCGTGGATGAAGACATCGTTCCAGAGTCGCGCTTCGAGATGGCCTTCCATCTTCGGGAGGTAGAAGTACGGGCCGGAACCGCGCGCGAGCAGCTCCTTGGCGTTGTGGAAAAAGTACAGGCCCCAATCAAAGAGCGACGCGGACACGCGGCGGCCGTCGAGCAGCACGTGTTTCTCCTCCATGTGCCAGCCGCGCGGGCGGGCGATGATCGTCGCGGTCTTCTCCTTCAGCGCGTAGGCTTTTCCCTCGGGGCTCGTGTAGGTGATCGTGCGGCGGACAGCGTCGCGCATGTTGATCTGGCCCTGGATGAGATTGTCCCAGGTGGGAGAATTCGCGTCCTCGAAATCCGCCATCCAGCACTGTGCGCCGGAATTGAGCGCATTGATCGCCATCTTCCGGTCGACCGGGCCGGTGATCTCCGTGCGGCGATCGAGCAGGTCCGCCGGCGGCGGCGGCACGCGCCAGTTGCCGCCGCGGATGGCCGCGGTCTCGGGCAGGAAGTGCGGCAGCTTGCCGGCATCGAACTCCTTCTGCCGCGCGGCGCGACGCACGAGCAGCTCTTCGCGGCGGGCATTGAACTTGCGGAAGAGTCCCGCGAGAAACGCGCACGCCTCGGGCGTGAGGATGTCAGCGTAGCCGGGCTTCAGCGGACCGCGGATTTCGAGACCGGAAATGACGGGATGGGAGCTCATGGAGTAAGGGCCCAAACAAATCCGCCGCCCCCGGGAGTGTCAGCACGTTATTCGTCCCCCACAGGGGTATAACTTCCCCTCTGATATTCCACACCCCGGGGAAAATCCCAAAACCCAAATGGCCAAACGCCAAAGATCGGTCTCTGTGAACGAACTTCTTGGAAGCCTGTGACTGATCTTCGGAATTTCACCACAGAGACACAGAGGCACGGAGGAAATCCCATCCCGAACGCCAAATCAGGATCGATCTCCGTGCCTCTGTGTCTCTGAGGTGAAATTCCGGGTGCCTTTTCGCATTGGGCCTCGGACCGGAGTTCTTCAATTTATCGCTTATGACTCAGGAGCAATTCATGCGCGAAGCCGTCCGGCTCGCGGAGGAAGGCATGCAGGCTGGACGCGGCGGACCCTTCGGCTGTGTCGTGGTCCGGAAAGGGACGATCGTCGGGCGCGGCAGCAACCGCGTCACCTCGACCAATGACCCGACCGCGCATGCGGAAGTCACCGCCCTCCGCGAAGCCTGCGGCGCCCTGCAGACCTTCCCACTCGCCGACTGCGAGCTGTACAACAGCTGCGAGCCCTG
>CALFNJ010000235.1 GCA_937902865.1 uncultured Opitutaceae bacterium | reverse complement strand
AGCTCGCTTCAGGAAAGCAGCGACGAAAGCAAAAAACAGCCGCAGGCGGCGCAGCGGTTTCCGAAGAAGAAATAAGGTGGAACGCGTTGTCCCTAACGCGTTTTTGACTCCGCCCGCGCTTCGATCTCTACACGCCTGCCACGTCCAAAGCGCGTTAGGGACAACGCGCTCCACCTTAAGCGCCCGCCGGAACCGGCTTCGCGGCAACCA
Source organism: uncultured Opitutaceae bacterium (assembly GCA_937902865.1). Lineage (GTDB taxonomy): Bacteria > Verrucomicrobiota > Verrucomicrobiia > Opitutales > Opitutaceae > CAIUWA01. The sequence goes on along the minus strand of CALFNJ010000235.1, from coordinate 3,453 downwards.
CCGACTCGGCAATCGTCGTGTTGTGCACCTCGGCCTCGCCGCGCTCCTGGTTGAAGCGCATCGAGAGGGTCTTGGACACGCCGCGCTCCTCCATCGTCACGCCGTAGATCGCGCTGGCGGCCGCCACCGTGCGCTTGTTGTGCGTGATGATGATGAACTGCGACTCGTTCACGAATTTCTTCAGCAGTTCGGTGAAGCGGCCGATGTTGGATTCGTCGAGCGGCGCATCGAGTTCGTCGAGCAGACAGAACGGCGACGGCTTCACCATGTAGAGCGCGAACAGCAGCGCGACGGCGGTGAGCGTCTTCTGTCCGCCGGACAGGAGGGAAATGCCTTTCAGCTTGGTGCCCGGCGGCTGGGCGACGATGTCGATGCCGCTCTCGAGGATGTCCTCGGTCTGCACCAGCTCGAGCGCGGCGCGGCCGCCGCCGAAGAGCGTCTGGAAGGTGTAGGCGAAGTTCTTCTTGATCTGCTCGAACGTGACCTCGAACTGCTTCTGCGAGGTCTGGTTGATCTCGTCGATCGCCTTGAGCAGGTCGGCCTTCGCGGTCGTGAGGTCGCCGCACTGGGTCTGGAGAAAATCGTGCCGCTGCTTCAGGTCGGAGTATTCCTCGATGGCCACGAGGTTGACCGCGCCCATGCCGTTGAGCCGCTGGCGCAGCGCTTCGATCTCGGGTTTGATCTCGTCCCACTTGGCCGAATCCATCGCCGCCAGATCCGCCTCGGTCGGCTCGCCACGCGGCCCCTTGGCCTTGCGCCGCCGTTTCACCGGCTCGGCGCCTTCGGCTGTCGCCGGACTTCCCTCGCCCGCCGCCGGAGCGACGACTGCAGCGCTGTCCGCACCTTCGTCTTCGTCGAGATCGAGCTCCTTCATGCCCTCGGGCTCGCCGTCGGCCTGCCAGAGCATCTGCTTCCAATCCACGGTGGTGAGGTCGATCTGGAACTCGCGGGTCGCCTCTTCGGTGAGGAACTGCACGCGCTGGCGGCTCTCCGCGAACTTGATCTCGTGCGTGCTGAGGTCGGCCTGGGCCGCATCGGCTTCGGCCCGGACGCCGGACTGCGATGCTTCGAGCGCGACGATCTCCTTCTCCACCTCGGCCAGTTCGACGCGGATTTTCTCCACCTGTTCCTGGGCGACGACGAGGGTCTCCGCGACCCGGCCCGCCTGCGCGCGCTGGGTTTCCGATTCCCGGGCGAGTTCGGCGATCTGCTCGGTCCACGCCTCGATCTCATGCTGGCGCTGCAGCAGCAGCTCCATCAATTGCTGGCGGCGTTTCTCCATCTCGCCGAGGCCGCGGTCGAGCACTTCGACCTTCTGGCGGCGTTCGGCCAGCTCGAGGCGGGCCTGCGCGAGGGAATCGCGCTTCACGTCGCGGTCAGTGCGGATCTCGGTCAGGCGGGTTTCCAGCTTCTGGATCTTGTCGCGCTGTCCGGTTGAGGAGGCCTCGGCGGCGGTCAGGCCGGCCTGCGCCTTCTCCCAGCGCGCATGCGCTTCGTTGCGCGCCTGCTCGACGGCCACGAGCTCGCCTTCCATCCGGCGGAGCTTGCTCAAAACTTCCTCCAGCGCCCGCTGCGCGTTGCGCTGCTCGGCCTGCACCGAGGCCAGCAGTTGCGTCGCGGTCAGGACATCCGCGCGGCGCTGCTCCAAGGTTTGTTCCGCCGCAACGAGGCGGCCGTTTACCGCTTCGATCTGCAGCTTCTGTTCGTCGTGCAGCTTCTGCTCGTCCACCAAGGCTTTCGCCGTCTCGCGGAGGTCGATCTCGCGCTGGACGATGCTGTGCGCCTGCTTCTTCGCGCTGTGATGGCCGCCGGAAACCAGACCGCGGCGATCCGCGACCTCGCCCTTGGGCGTCGCCACGGCCAGGAAGGCAAAGCTCGGATTGGCCCGCCAGAATTCGAGAAAGGCTCCAAGGTCGTCAGCGAGATAGCATTCCGCCAGCAGGCCGATCGCCGGATGCGCGGGATCCGTCGCTCCGAGCGCGTTCAAGGCTGGAACCAGACCGGCCGGCAGGTTCGCCGCGGCTTCGGGTGCGCGTCCGCAATCCGTCACGCGCAGCACGACGGAGCCGAGCTGCTCGGTTTCCAGCTGCGCGAGGATGCGCTTCGCGGTGTCCGTGTCGCTGACACTGATCGCCTCCGCGGCCGAGCCGAGGAGCGCTTCGATCGCGCGGCCGAACTCCGGCTTCACGTCGAGCCCCTGCATGACCGGCGTGGCCTTCGCGCCGGCCAGCGCCGCGTCGACGCGACCCTGCAGCACCGCCTTCGCGCCTTCGCCGAAACCCTCCCAGCGCTCCTGCAACTGCTGGAGCAGCTTGAGCCGCGCGGTCCGCTGCGCGAGCTGACGGTCGATGTCGGAAAGTCTCCGCTGCGCCTCGCGAAATTCGCGCGTGAGGTCCGTGATCGCCTGCTGGGCGGTGGCCGCCTCCTGGTTGACCCGGGACTTTTCCGCGTTCGCGGCTTCCACCTTCGCGGTGAGATCGGTGACGGTCTGCGCCGCGGTCGTCTGCTGGCTGCGGACGCCTTCGAGCTCCTGCGCGACCAGGTCGTGACGGTGCACGCTCGTCTTCTGGTCCACCTCGTAGCCCGAGCAATCCGTGCGCAGGCGCGCCACGGTGCTCTCGAACTGGAGCAGCTGGAATTTCGCCTGCTGCAGCTCCTGCTCGAGCTTGCTCAATTCGCCCTCGGCGATCGCAAGCTCGCGGTTGCGCTGCTGGAAAACCGCATCGGAACTGCCGAGCAGGCCGAGCTGCAGTTGCTTGTCCTGCGCGCCGGTGTCGAACTGCGCGGTCACTTCCTTCAGCTGCATCTCCAGCTCGCCGAGATTGTCGCGCGAGGACGTCAGCCGGTCCTCCAGACCGGTGCGCTTGATCTGCGCGAGGCTGGCGGCGTTTTCGGAGGCTTCCTTCTGGGAACGCAGATCGAAGACCGCCTGCTGCGCGTCCTGGACGCGCTGGTTGAGGCGGGCGCGCTGGCCCTTGCGGTCGTCGAGCGTGCCCTGCTGGGTCTCGAGACTCGAACGGCGCGCCTCGGCCTGGGAACGAAGGTCGGTCACGCGGCCCTCGAGCTCGCCGAGCGTGCGCGCGAGCTGGCCGTGCTGATGTCCGCTCGCCGCGAGGCTGAGGTGGCGCAGACGGTGGCTGAGGCGCTTGTAGCGCATCGCCTTGGCCGCCTGGCGGCGCAGGCTGCCGATCTGACGGGAAACTTCGCCGATGACGTCCGACACGCGCGCCAGGTTCTGGTCGGTCAACGCCAGCTTGTTCAGCGCCTCGCGCCGCTGGCTCTTGTACTTCGTGATGCCGGCGGCCTCTTCGAACACCGCACGGCGTTCCTCGGGCTTCGACGACAGCACCTGGTCGATCTGGCCCTGTGCCATGATCGAGTAGGACGTGCGGCCGATGCCGGTGTCCATGAACAGCCGGTGAATGTCCTTCAGCCGGCAGGCCTGCCCGTTGA
>CALFNJ010000234.1 GCA_937902865.1 uncultured Opitutaceae bacterium | reverse complement strand
CGGCTGGCGTATTACAAGATGCTGCCCCAGATGGGCCCGCCCGAGACGACGATCTGGGAATACCCCGGCGGCGACGATTCCTGGCGGCGGGAAACCGAGGCGTTCGTCGAGGATGTCCGCCTTGGCCGCGAACCCGCACCCGGACTGCGCGAGGGCATCGCCACGCTGCGGATCGTCCAGCGCATCTACGGCCACTGATCAGCCGGCCACCGCGCGTCAGTACCAGCCGCTCGCGATCTCCAGCACGGATTGCAGCAGGGTCGCCGCGAGTACGCCCCAGGCGAGGCCGCGGCCTCCAATCCAGCGGTCGAGCATCGCGTACAGGATCAGGCCAAAACCCCACAGCGCCGGCACCACCAGGAGCGGCAGCCAGTAGCCCCAGGTATAGGCCGCGGTGACGAACGGCAGCGTGAGGACCAGCGGCAGGAACCAGGCGGCGGAGAACACCGCCCAGATCAGCAGGGCTGGATTGAGTTCCGCCGCCCGCCGCCGCAGTTGGCGCAGGCTTTCGCCGGCATAAGCGAACAACGCCACGAGCGTCGCCACCGAAAAGATCACGCCGCTCCGCACCGCCCAGCGCGCGAGGCGCGCATGGGATTCCGGCCGCGGCTTGAGCCGCTGGAAGCCCTCTCGATCCAGGATGTCCAGGACGTCGGTGAAAATCCCGAGATGGAGCAGCGCCGGATAGCTGTAGCCGTTGTTCTCCAGCATGGGCACCACGGTTTTCCCAGCGACGACCGGGGTGGCCCAGTAGGGCGGCGCGGCGAAGATTCGGGCGTCCGACGATTTCAAGCCCAGCAGGCTCCGCCAGGTCATGTCGCCCGCGCCGTGCCAATTCAGCTGATGCCGCGGATGATCTCCCGCCAAGGTGAGGCGGTTCAGCGACTGCGCCGCAATCGCGACCACCAGCGGCAACGCCACGCTCGCCAGGCCGATCAGCGCGGCCCTTCGCGCCGACAGCCGGCGCACCCATACGAGCAACAGCAGCACGGCGATCAGCGCCGGACAAAGGAACGCAAACGTGAGCTTGGCCAGATTGCCCAGCACCAGGGCGGCGCCCGCGCCCAGGCCATAGGTCAGCGCCGCGCGAGAGTCCTCCGCTTCGACACTGCGAGCCAGGCTCCAGCAGGCCGCCGCGAAGGGCAGGAGCGTCAGCGCGTCCGCCGCATAAACCACCGCGGTGACCTGTGTCACCGGGACAAATGCGATCAGCGCCAGTGCGGCCACCCTCAGCCGTGGATCGGCCACGCCGCGGCGGCTCCCGGCATGCAAAAATCCCAGGGCGGCCACGGCGAGCGCGGTCGTCAGGCAGGCGACCGCCTCGTAAGTCCACCGGCCTCCGGTCAGCACGTGGCCCAGGCCGCCGAGCCAGTAAAGCAGCGGACGGCTGGTGTCATCCTGCGCCACCCAGAAGCTCGGCTCCGCGATGAAGTCCTTCGTGTTCGCGAGGTGGAACAGATAGTCCTGCCCGATATAGGCCTCGTTGTGGATGCCGTTCGCCTGGAAGACCGCGAAGACCGTGAGCAGGAGCAGCACTGACCACCGTTCCCAGCGCGGGAGCTCGGTCACAGATGGGCGATTCACTTTTTCCGGCATGACAGACGCCGCCCGGATTTCAAATCCCCATTCGCCCTGCACGCTGTGCGGCACCTTCGTGTCGCACAGCGTCCTTGCCTGCGCCCGGAAAATCATCCATCGCGAAGGCATCTCCTTTTCATGATCATCACGCGCTCCCCTCTTCGCATCTCCCTCGGCGGCGGCGGCACCGATTTGCCGTCCTACTACCGTGAGCACGAGGGTTTCCTCGTCGCGGCTGCGATCGACAAATACGTCTACATCACGCTGCACCAGACGTTCGTGCAGGAGCTGATCGTGAAGTACTCCAAGCTCGAGCGCGTCGCCTCGGTCGATCAGCTGGAGCACCCGATCATCCGCGAGGCGATGAAGAGCCTGCACGTCGGCGCGCCCAACCTCGAGATCACCTCGATGGCCGACATCCCCGGCGGCACCGGGCTCGGCTCCTCCGGCAGCTTCACCACCGGCCTGCTCCGCGCCCTCCACGCCCTGAAGAAGAACATCATTCACCCCGCGGAGCTCGCGGAGCAGGCGTGCGACATCGAGCTCAACAAGCTCGGCGAGCCGATCGGCAAACAAGACCAGTACATCGCCGCGATCGGCGGCATCACCGCCTTCACGTTCCGCAAGGACGGCCGCGTGGAATACCGTCCGTGCAAGATCTCCGAGGAGACGCTCTTCAATCTCGAGGACAACCTGCTGCTCTTCTTCACCGGCTACTCGCGCAGCGCGTCGGCGATCCTCAAGGACCAGAACGACAAGTCGAAGAAGAACGACCAGGCGATGCTCGACAACCTGCACTTCACGAAGGAGCTCGGCTATAAGTCGCTCGAGACCCTCGAGCGCGGCGACCTCGGCGAGTTCGCGCGCCTGATGGACGTGCACTGGCAGCGCAAGAAGGCGCGCAGCTCCGGCATGAGCAACGCCCACATCAACGAGTGGTACGACCATGCCATGGCCAACGGCGCGCTCGGCGGCAAGCTGATCGGCGCGGGCGGCGGCGGCTTCCTCATGTTCTACGCGGGCGACAAGACCCGGCTGCGCCACGCCATGCGCGAGAAGGGTCTCACCGAGGTGCGCTTCCGCTTCGATTTCGAGGGCACCAAGGTCGTGACCCAGAACTGAGCATGGCGTCTCCCGCAGCCAACCTGCCCGTCGCGCTCCTCGCTGGCGGTCTCGCCACCCGTCTGCGCCCGATCACCGAGAAGGTGCCGAAGCTCCTCATCGAGGTCGCGGGCGAGCCGTTCTTCTCCCATCAGATCCGGCTGCTCAAGCGCGCCGGCCTCACCCGCCTCGTGCTCTGCGTCGGTTACCTCGGCGAAAAGGTGGTGGAGCTCTACGGCGACGGCTCCCGCTGGGGCGTGCAGATCGAATATTCCTTCGACGGTCCCAAGCTGCTCGGCACCGGCGGCGCGCTGATCCAGGCGCTGCCCAAGCTCGGGGATGCGTTCTACGTGCTCTACGGCGACAGCTACCTGCCGATCGATTACCTCGCCGTGGGCGAGGCCTTCCTCAAGTCCGGGCGCGAGGGACTCATGACGGTGTACGAGAACCGCGAACTCTACGACGCCAGCAACGTCTGGTACGCCGACGGCGAGATCAAAATCTACGACAAGAAGCGCAAGGTCCCGGAGATGCACCATATCGACTACGGCCTCGGCCTGCTCCAGGCCCGGGCGCTGGCGCAGTGGCCGCGCAACGCGGTCGTGGATCTCGCCGATGTCTACGGCAAGCTCGTCGCCGAGCGCCAGCTCGCCGGGTACGAGATCCGCGAGCGTTTCTACGAGATCGGCTCTCACGCCGGCCTGAACGAGTTGGATGGCCTCCTCCGCGGCGGCAAGCTGGCTAATTGATTCCCGGCTCGCCGCTTCTTTATCGCCGACGCGGAAAACCGGGATCGCTTTCCTCCGCCCCGTCTTCCAAAGACTTCCCCGCACCTGTCCCCTGATTCACCCTACCTCATGTCCTATTCCATCCAACATTTGAAGGAAACGGCCGAGATCGTCGCCAAGCTCAATGCCGACGACTGCGAGAAATGCGTGAAGGAGCTCGTCGGCGTGCGGACGCGCGGCGGTCGGCTCTTCATCCTCGGCGTCGGCGGCAGCGCCGCCAACGCTTCGCATGCCGTGAACGATTTTCGCAAGATCGCCGGGCTCGAGGTCTATGCCCCGACCGACAACGTCTCCGAGCTCACCGCCCGGACCAATGACGACGGCTGGGCCAGCGTGTTCGTGGAATGGCTCCGCGGCTCCCGCCTCAACGCGAAGGACGCGCTGCTCATCCTCTCGGTCGGCGGCGGCAACCTGGAGAAGAATGTCTCGCCCAATCTCGTCGCCGCGCTCCAGCTCGCCAAGCAGGTCGGCACGCGGGTCATCGGCATCGTCGGCAAGGACGGCGGCTATACCGCCAAGGTCGCCGACGCCTGCGTCATCGTGCCGACCGTCAATCCCAACAACGTCACTCCCCACTCCGAGGCCTTCCAGGCCGTCGTCTGGCACCTCTGGGTCTCGCACCCGGATGTGAAGGTCAACCAGACCAAGTGGGAGTCCGTCACGGCCAAGCCGTGACGGAGGCCGTGAGGCGGGAGGCTTGAGGCGCGAGGTGGAAATACCGTGGGCGGTGGGTTCCGGCAACTTCAGGTCTGGCAGCGCGGAAAGGCGCTCGCGGTGGCAATTTATCGGGTCTCTTCGAGCGGACCCTTGTCCGCCGATTTTGGGCTGCGCGATCAGCTGCGCCGGGCCGCGGTGAGCGTCTGCAGCAACATCGCCGAGGGCGACGCCCGTCAGACGGACCAGGAATCCGAGCAGTTTTTCTACACCGCCAAAGGCTCGCTCGCGGAGATGTCCGCCCAGCTCGACATCGCCCTCGAGGTCCATTCCTTACCCTACGCCACCGTGGCCCCTCTCATCGCGGAATGCGAAGCCATCGGCGCCATGCTCCAGGCCATCATCACCCATCGCCGCCAGTGAGTCCGTCTTCCGCCTCCAGCCTCCCGCCTTCCGCCTCCAGCCTTCAAAAAAATCGCCCCGCGATTTTTTTGGATCGGGATGGCACGCTCAACGTTCAGGTCGTGCGCGAGGGCAAGCCCTACCCGCCGCAGTCGCTCGCCGAATTCCGCCTGTTCGAGGATGTGCCCGCGGCCTGCCGCGAGCTGGCCGCCGCGGGTTATGCACTCGTCGTTGCGACCAACCAGCCCGATGTCGGCCGCGGTGACCAGCAGCAGGCCGTGGTCGAGGCGATGCACGAGCGTCTTCGCTCCCTCGTTCCCGAAATCACCCGCGTCGAGGTCTGCTATGATCCCGGCCGCGGCGAACCGTCCCTCCGCCGCAAGCCCGAGCCCGGCATGCTGCTCGACGCGGCGCGTGAGCTGAACCTCGACCTGACGCGCTCCTGGATGGTGGGCGACCGGTGGCGCGACATCGACTGCGGCCGCCGCGCCGGCGTGCGCACCGTCTTCATCGACTTCGGCTACGCGGAGGAATTGCGCGCCGCGCCCGATTTCACCGTGAAGTCCTTCCGCGAGGCGGCCGGAATTATCCTTGCCCATCCGGATTGCCGAAACCTCAATCCGGGCACTACTTTTTCCACATGAAATCCCTCAACGACCTTAAGATTCAGATCTATGCCGACGGCGCCGACAAGGCCGGCATCCTCGACCTCTACGCCAAACCCTACATCAAGGGCCTGACGACCAATCCCAGCCTGATGAAGAAGGCCGGCGTCAAGGACTACGAGGCGTTCGCCAAGGAGATCCTCAAGTCCGTCACGAACAAGCCGATCTCGCTCGAGGTCTTCACCGACGATCTCGCCGAGATGAAGCGCCAGGCGCTGAAGATCAAGTCGTGGGCGAACAACGTCTACACCAAGATCCCGATCACCAATTCCCGCGGCGAGTCCTGCCTGCCCCTGATCAAGGAGCTCGGCAAGGAGGGCGTGAAGCTCAACGTCACCGCCCTGCTCACGATCAAGCAGGTCCACGGCGTCGCCGAGGCTCTCAATCCCGCCATTCCGTCCGTCGTCTCCGTGTTCGCCGGCCGCATCGCCGACACCGGCGTCGATCCGATGCCGATCATGCGCGCCTGCGGCGCCCTGCTCACCGAGCAGCCGAAGGCCGAGCTGCTCTGGGCCAGCACGCGCGAGGTCCTCAATATCTTCCAGGCCCAGGAATGCGGCTGCGCCATCATCACCGTGCCCCACGACATCCTCGCCAAGGCCGCCAAGATGTACGGCATGGATCTCACCGAGCTGTCGCTCGACACGGTCAAGACCTTCGCCAAGGACGCCGTCGAGTGCGGCTTTAAGCTCTAACTCCGCCGTCGCCTTTTCCGGCAGGCTTCCGCACGTTGCGGAAGTCTGCCTTTTTTTAGCCCTTCGGCCTCCCTCTCCTCGCCCGCCGCGTGAATATCCTCTTCGTCAATTACGGCGATTTCACGACCAATAGCCTCAATCACATCGCCGGCTTCGCCAATGTGCTGTGCGCCCGCGGCCACGCCTGCGTCGTCGCCGTGCCGGCCGGCAAGGACACGCTCTCGGTCATCTCGCAGCCGCTGTTCATCCCGGCCACATTCGCCGAGGTGCTTGCCCAGCCGGGGCTTTTTCCCGACGGACGTCCCGCTGACGTCATCCACGCCTGGACTCCGCGCGAGGTCGTGCGGAAGTTCGTCCTCGCCCACCAGCGGCTGCTGACCGCGCCGCCCCGGGTCATCGTTCATCTCGAGGACAACGAGGAGTTTTTGCTCGAGCGTTTCACCGGCAAGTCCCTCGCCGAGCTCCAGGCTGCCGGCCCCGCCGAGCTCGCCGCGCTGCTGGTCGACGGCCTGCCGCATCCGTGGCGGCACCGCAACCTGCTCCAGGTCGCCGATGGCGTCACGATCATCATCGAGAGCCTGCGGAAATTCGTCCCCTCCTCCGTCCCCGTGCAGGTCCTGCCGCCGGGCGTCGATTTCGCGCAGTATCATCCCCAGCCGGCGGAGCTCGCGCTGCGCAAGCAGTTCGGACTGCGCGACGGGGAAAAGGTCATCGTCTTCACCGGCGGCACGACGTTCGCCAACGAAGGCGAGCTGCGGGATCTCTATCTCGCGGTCGCGCTGCTCAATCAGCGCGGGGTTCCCACGCGTCTCCTCCGCACGGGCATCTCCACGCCGGCTTTCCTCGCCAGCCTCGGCTTCGATCCGAAGCCGTTCGTCGTCGACCTGGGCTTCGTCCACAAGCCGCTGCTCCCAAAGCTGCTCGCGCTGGCCGACGTGCTCGTCCAGCCCGGCCGCTCCGGTCCGTTCAACGATTTCCGCCTGCCGTCGAAGCTGCCCGAATTTCTCGCCAGCGGACGGCCGGTGATTCTCCCGGCCACCAATATCGCGGCCCAGATGCAGGACGGCCGCGAGGCCCTCTTCCTCAAGACCGGCGCGCCGGAGGAGATCGCCGATCTCTGCCAGAAGGTGTTCAAGGATGCCGCGCTCGCCCAGCGCCTCGGCGCCGCCGGCGCGGAGTTCGCCCGGCGTCACTTCGATCTCGCCACCAACACTAGCACGCTCGAGCGGTTCTACGCCGCCACGCGCGAGCGCGCGCCGCTGGCCAACTGGTCCGCCGCCCGCGAGGGCAACCGCAGCGAGGTCGCCCTGCTCGCCGACGTGCTCCGCCGCCAGGCGCGGGCCCTGCCCGCCGGTTCCGCCACCGCCGAGTTTGCCGCCCAGCTCGAATCCCTCGCCCACCAGCTCGCGCAGGCCGAGCGCGCCGCCGAGGCCTACGGTGCTCCGCAAGCCGCGCTGACCGAGCGTCTCGCCGCGGCCGAAGCCCGTCTTTCGGTCGGCGACAAGAAGGTGGTCACGCTCGAGAAGGGCCTGGAACTCACGCAGCAGCACGCGGGCAATCTCGAGAAAGTCATCGAGGAACTCCGCACGTCGCTGAAGCGCACGGAAGACCGCCGCGCGGTAGGCGAGAAGCTGCTCGCCTCCAGCCGTCGTCAGTTCAGCGCGCTCGACGCCAAGCTCTCCTCCACCCAGCTCCACGTCGCCAATCTCGAAAGCCTGCGCAACGCGCTCCAGCGCCGCGTCGCCGAGCTGGACGAGCAGTCCATCGCGCAGCACCAGGCGCTGAAGCAGCGCGAGGCCAAGCTCACGGCGATGCAGCGCAGCTTCTCCTGGCAGGCCACGGCGCCGCTGCGGATGCTCCGCCGCAAGCTCATCGATCCGTTCCGCGCGCGTCCGGCCACGTCGTCCGCTGAGTCGCCGGCCGCCGCTCCCGGCGCCAATGGCGCAGGCACGTCCCTGCCGGCGCAGTCTCACGCCCCCGCCGGCCACGACATCAATCTCATCTTCAGCGTCGATCATCCCCAGAGCTGGAGCTTGCCGCCCCGCCCCGCCGTGCTCCGCGGCTGGTGTCTGGCGGAGGACGGCCGGAAGCTCGCCGCCGTTCGCGCGATCCTCGGGGAGCGCACGGTCGAAGGCGTCTATGGTTTCAAGCGCCTCGACGTGCTCGCCGCCATGCGCGGCAAGCCGCAGGCCGAATACTGCGGCTGGCGGATCGAGATCGAGTTCACCACCGCCGACGAGGTGCTCGAGCTCGAGGTCTGTGATGACCAGGGCCGGTGGCATCGGTTCTTCCGCACCGATCTGCTGATCGCCGAGGGCCGCGGGCCGCTCGACCTGACCCAGTACGAGAAATGGGTCGAGGTCTACGACCAGCATCCGCCCGAGGTCCTCCGCGTCCAGCGCGAGCGCGCCGCGAAGTTTTCCGCTCGCCCGGTCATTTCCGTGGTGATGCCGGTCTACAACACGCCGGAACGCTGGCTCCGCCGCGCCATCGAGTCCGTCCGCGAGCAGTCTTATCCGCACTGGGAACTCTGCCTCGCCGACGACGCATCCCCGCAGCCGCACGTCCGGCCCCTGCTCGAGGAGTACGCGCGCCAGGATTCGCGCATCAAGGTGGTCTTCCGCGAGAAGAACGGGCACATCTCCGCCGCCTCCAATTCCGCGCTCGAGCTTGTCACCGGTGAGTTCGTCGCGCTGCTCGACCACGACGACGAGCTGACGCCCAACGCGCTGTTCGAGGTGGCATCCCTGCTCGAAGCGAAGCCCGAGACGGATTTCATCTACAGCGACGAGGACAAGATCGATGAGGACGGACGCCGGCATGAGCCGTACTTCAAGCCCGACTTCCTCCCCGATCTCTTCCACAGCCAGAACTACACCTCGCACCTCACGGTCTATCGCACCGCCGTCGTCCGCGCCGTCGGCGGCTTCCGGGCCGGCTACGAAGGCAGCCAGGACTGGGATCTCGCGCTGCGCGTGGCCGGTCAGATCGACGCCTCCCGCATCCGCCACATTCCCCGCGTGCTCTATCACTGGCGCGCCATTCCCGGCTCGACTGCGCTGATGATCAGCGAAAAGAGCTATCCGCTCGAAGCCGCCCGCCGTGCCCTGACCGATCACTTCGCGCGCGCCGGTCAGCCGGTGGAGTTGTCCGTCGTTCCCGGCGACCACTGGCGCGTGAAATATCCGCTGCCGGCCCAGCCGCCACTGGTCTCGCTGATCATCCCGACCCGGAACGGACTCAAATTCCTCCAGCGCTGCGTCGACAGCATCCTCGAGAAGACCACCTATCCCCGCTACGAGGTGCTCGTCGTCGACAACGGCTCCGACGATCCCGCGACCCTCGCCTACCTCCGCACCCTCGCCGAGGGCACGCACCCGCTGCTCGCCGCGCGCCAAGGCGGAAAACGTCCGGCCGCGCGCGTGC
>CALFNJ010000233.1 GCA_937902865.1 uncultured Opitutaceae bacterium | reverse complement strand
CCCAGCCATGTCGGCCAGTTCCGCCGGCGTCCGCGCCTGCGGGCAGTTTTCCCGCTTGTCGAGAAGCAGCATCAGCACCGTGAAGCGTCCCTGGGAGATATTATGATGTGCCAGATGGTGATCCGCGACGCGGAACGCCTCGTCTCCCGTGCGCAAAAGATTCAGAAATGCCTCACTGGCCGAAGGATCGAGATCAGGGAAAAGCTTGGCTGCCTCGAGCAGGCATTCGTAGCGGGGAAGATCTTTGAGCAGCAGGAGCGGCATGATTCTGGACGCAGCAGAAAATTGTGAGGGGGCTTATAGTTAGGGGCCTAACTAGAAGCGCAAGTCACGATTTGTTTCATTTCTGTGATTCCTGTTTCAGCAAGGCACGGGCGAAGAGATTCTTATCCAAGCCACCGACGGCGGAAGTTTTTGAAGGTAGGGACGCGCAGCGCCCTATCACTTGACGGACAAGTTCGGAAAAACCCTACACCAAATAACATTCTGGACGCTCGCGCGTCTGGCCCGCTCATTGGCAAAGCCGGCCTGTTCGCGCAGCTCGACCGGCGGTTTTCCCTCCCCTGCTACCCCCGCGCCGCTCTGTTAAATCCATGAAGCTCACTCGTCTGATTGCCACCCTCGGCCTCGCCACGCTCGTTGTCCCCGCGGTCGACGCGCAGACCGCCGCGCTCACCGTCGACTCCGACTACGTCGTCAAGCAGGTCGACAACCGTCTGTACGGCCACTTTCTCGAGCACATCTACCATTCCCTGAACGGCGGCCTGTGGGGCGAAGTGGTCTGGAATCGCAGTTTTGAAGAAGACCTGCCCCGCCCCGGTGGACGCGGTGGTGGTGGTGGCGGTGGCGCTGGGCGCCAAGGCGGAGCCAATGCCAACGGCAACAACGGCAACGGCGGCAGAGCCGCACGCGCCGCCCAAACGCCCCCGCCGGCGCCCGCCCCGGTCGCGCCGCCGCCCGGCGGCACGGTCATCCGGCACTGGATGCTCGTCGGCACGCCTGAGGTCACGATGGAAACGGACCGTCCGCTCAACAGCGACAAGAGCCTCAAGCTCGTTGCCAGCGGCGCCGGCGCCGGCGTGGCCCAGAACAATTTCTATCTCCGCCAGGGCGACGCAAATCGCGGTTCACTCTGGGTGCGCGGCGACGCCGCGGCCGGACTGACGGTGCGATTCGTCGAGGGCGACAGGGTGCTGGCCGAGCAGGTTGTTCCCGCACCCGGCGCTGACTGGAAGGAATACCCGCTCGTGCTCACGCCATCCGCGGCCGCGAAGAGCGCCACGCTTCAGATCGTGACCAAGGGACCGGCCACCGTGTGGCTCGACCAGGTGAGTCTCATGCCCGATTCCTACAAGGCGACCGGCGGCTTCCGTCCCGATCTCCTGCAGGCGGTCGCCGACATCAAGCCCGCCACCATTCGCTGGCCCGGCGGTTCCTACGTCGGCACCAACGGCGGCTATCACTGGAAAGGCGGCATCGGTCCGCAGTCCAAGCGCGTCGGCAAGATCGGCTGGGATGAGCTCGACCCGTCGAGCTTCGGCACCGACGAGTTCATGGCGCTCTGCCGCAAGGTCGGCGCCGAGCCGGTGCTCGTCGTTTACCTCGGAGCACGCACGCCCGGCGCCGATCACTCCGTCCAGATCCAGGAGGCGTGCGACTGGGTGGAATACTGCAACGGCCCCGCGACCTCGAAATGGGGCGCGGTGCGCACCGCGAACGGACATCCCGAGCCGTATCACGTGAAGTACTGGGAGATCGACAACGAGATCTGGAGCATGGACCCGGCTGACTACGTCAAGGTCGTCCACAGCTTCGTCTCCGCCATGAAGAAGGTCGATCCGTCCATCACGGGGATCGCCTGCGGCTCCGGCGGCTTCGGCGCGCGTTTCGGCGACGGCGATTTTGCGGTGATCGCGGACGCTTCCGACGCCGTCGATTTCCTCAGCATTCACCACTACGAAAACGCCAGCAAGTGGGCCGACGGTCCCGCCGTGGCGGACGCGTATTTCAACAAGCTCGGCGACGCCATCGCCAAGTCGAAGAACCCGAACTTCAAGCTCTACATGTCCGAGTGGAACCTGCGCACCAGCATCGACTGGCAGAGCGGTCTCTACGCCGGCGGTCTGCTCAACACGATGGAGCGCAATCCCTACGTCTCGATGGCCTGCCCCGCCCTCTGGCTCCGGCACAAGGACGCGCCGAACTGGGACAACGCCTTCATCAACTTCGACCAGGGCTCATGGTTCCCCGCGCCGAATTACGTCGTGATGAAACTCTATCGCGACCACTTCGCGCCGAACCTGCTCGCCGTCTCGGGCGACGCCGCCGGGCTGAACGCCACTGCGACGAAGTCCGCCGATGGACGCCGCGTCATCCTCAAGGCGGTCAATCCTTCCGACCAGCCGCGCACCGTGAAGCTGACCATCACCGGCGCCTTCAAGGCCTCGAAGGCCAGCCTCGATCTCGTCGCGCCCAACGCGCTCGAGGCGAAGAACAGCTTCGAGCAGCGCGACGCCGTGAAGGTCGTTCCCGGCCAGGTGCAGCGCAACGGCAACGAAGTCAGCTTCACCCTCCCCCGCTGGTCCGTCGGCGTGGTCGAACTGGCGAACTGAGCCCGCGGCCGATCTCGTCCGATCCCAAACCAACCAATCCGGTTTCGCGCAGAGGCGCAGAAACGCAGAGGTCGGACGCAGAGACGGAAGACGAAATATCAGCGGTCGCCGTGAGGCGGCCGTTTTCTTTTGTGGTGATGGATCGAAGGTAGGGACGGGCGGCCCGCCCGTCCGGGTTCGAGGTGGAACGCGTTGTCCCCAACGCGTTTTTGACTCCATCCGCACTGCGATGCCTCCCGACGGCTACACCGCTCATTGCGTAAGGACAACGTGCTCTATCTCTTCACTCCCACTGACCGACCCGGACGGGCGGGCCGCCCGCCCCTACCTTCCAAGCCAAAAAAAAACGGCCGCTTAAGGGCGGCCGTTTCATTTAAAAGAAACTCTCCTTCGCTCAGATCGCCCGCGCCGCGGCGACCACGGCCTCGGCGGTGATACCGAGTTCCTTCATCGCGGCGGCGAACGGCGCGCTGAGGCCGAACCGGTCGATGCCGATGATGCGGCCCTGCGGACCAACATACTTGTGCCAGAGCGCCGTGACACCGGCTTCGATCGCCACACGTTTCTGACAGGAGGGCGGCAACACGCCGTCGCGGTACTCCTTCGACTGACGGTCGAAGATTTCCATCGAGGGCATCGATACCACGCGGGTGCCCGGCCCCAGCGTCTTTGCCGCGGCCACCACGTGCTGCACCTCGCTGCCGGTCGCAATGAGGATGTGCGTCAGCGGAGTCGTCTCCTGGATCGCGACATACCCGCCCTTGAGCACGCCCGCGCGGCGGACATGCGGGGGAATGTCGTTCAGCGGCGGCACCGCCTGGCGGGTGAGTGCCAGCAACGTCGGACCATCGGTGCGCTCGAGCGCGGCGGCGAAGGCCGCGACCGTCTCTTCCTGGTCGGCCGGACGGATGACTTCGAAACCGGGAATGACGCGGAGCGAGGAAATGGTTTCCACCGGCTGGTGCGTCGGGCCGTCCTCACCCACGCCGACCGAGTCGTGCGTGTAGATGTAGACGACCGGCAGCTTCGACAGCGCCGCGAGGCGCATCGAGGGCCGCGAGTAATCCGCGAAGACGAGGAAGGTCGCGCAGGACGGACGGAACAGACCGTCGTAGGCGAAACCGTTGCACATCGCGGCCATCGCGTGCTCGCGGATGCCGAAGCGGATGTTGCGGCCGCCGCGGTTCGTCGGATCGAAATCCTTGTCCGCGTTGATGTAGTTGTACGTCGAGCCGTGCAGGTCGGCCGAGCCGCTGATGAACAGCGGCAGCAGCGCTGCCAGCGGCTGCAGGACTTCGCGACCGGAGCCGCGGGTGCCGGGGTGCTTCGCGTCGGCCGGGAACAGCGGAAGCTTTTCCATCAGCGCGGCCGCCTTCGGCTGCACCGAGGCGGAATCGAGCAGCGCAGCCTTGTCGGGATTCTGCGCGCGCCAGGACTCGTAATTCTTCTTCCACTTCTTGTAGCCACGCACGAGGCGCTGCTTGTGCTCCGCGAAGTAGGCGTAAACGTCCTCGCTGACGAAGAAGTGCTGGTCGCCCGGCAGACCGAGCCCGATGCGCGCGGCGTCGCCGAACTTCGCGCCGCCCTCGCCGTGGCCCTTCGCGGTGCCCTGGACTTCCGGAATGCCGCGCGCAATCACCGTGCGGAGGACGATGAGCTGCGGCTTCCCGCTCTTCGCCTTCTTCGCCTTGTTGATCGCCTTGAGGACCGCGGCCAGGTCGTGCCCGTCGGCCACGGTCTGCACGTCCCAGTGCATCGCCTTGAAACGCATCGCGGTGTTCTCGCTCTGCGTCTTGTTCGCCATCGCGTCGAGCGTGACGTCGTTCGAGTCGTAAATCAGGATCAGGTTGTCGAGCTGCTGGTGGCCGGCGAACTCCACCGCCTCCATCCCCACGCCCTCCTGCATGCAGCCGTCGCCAGCGAGGCAGATCACGTGATAATCGAAGATCGCCTGCGTCGGCGTGTTGAAGCGCGCCTCCGCCATCTTGCCGGACATCGCCATGCCGACGGCGTTGCCGATGCCCTGGCCGAGCGGGCCGGTCGTGGCCTCGACGCCCGGCGTGTGGCCGAACTCGGGATGACCGGGCGTCTTCGAATGCAGCTGGCGGAAGCCCTTGATGTCCTCGAGCGAGAGATCGTAGCCCGACAGGTGCAGCCAGGCGTAGAGGAACATCGAACCGTGGCCGGCGGAGAGGACGAAGCGGTCGCAGTTCAGCCAGCGGGGCTCGTCCGGATTGTGCGCCAGCT
>CALFNJ010000232.1 GCA_937902865.1 uncultured Opitutaceae bacterium | reverse complement strand
CCTCCATGCGTTGCCCGACGCGCCGCTGCTCTTCGGCGACAACAAGGACGGCACGATGGCGACACGCGTGGCGCAGTGGATGACGATGCCGCACAAGGTCGCGAACAAGGACGTCGGCGGCACCGGCCACATCGTCAACGCCAAGGGCGACCGCGACGACAGCGCCTGGGGCAAACGCGCCGACTGGTGCGACTACCACGCCGAGCACAACGGCAAGACCTACGGCATCGCGATTTTTGATCACCCGCAGAATCTGCGGCATCCGACCTGGTGGATGGCGCGCAACTACGGCCTGTTCGGCGCGAATCCCTTCGGCTGGCACGACTACGAGACGGCGTTCAAGGACGAGCCGCACAAGGGCGACTACACCGTTCCTCCCGGCGGCAGCCTGACGCTGCGCTACCGTTTTTATTTCCACACCGGCGACGAAAACGCCGCCGCCCTGGCCGCCCGCTACGCCGAATACGCCGCCGGCAAGTAATGCGGCGTTCGGTCCGCTCTTTCTTCAGTTTTCCGACCCTCTGGCCTTCCGATCCTCCGGTCTTCAGGCCTTCTCTGCGTTTCCTCTCTTACCCCCGGATCCTCGCGGGAGATCTCCCGTTCCCGCGATTTCGCCGCCGCTCGCCGGCATATCCGTCAACCCCATCGCTCCATGAATCAGCTCAGTCGTCGTTCTTTTCTCAAAACCTCCGCCCTCGCCGCCGGCGCCGTGGCGTTCTCCGCGCGCTCGTGGGCGCAGGTCGCCGGCGCCAACGGTGACATCCGCGTCGCCGTCCTCGGCCTCAACGGCCGTGGCAAGAATCATCTCACCAGTCTCGCGGCGCTGAAGGGCGTCCGCATCGTCGGACTCTGCGATCCGGACACCGCCGTGCTGGAACGCGCGAAGCAGTCGCTCGGGGAGAAGGGCGCCGCGGTCAAAACCTACGTCGACCTGCGCGAGGTGTTCGCCTCGCCGGACATCGATGCGGTCACGATCGCCACGCCGAACCACTGGCACGCGCTCGCGGGCATCTGGGCCTGCCAGGCGGGGAAGGACATCTACATTGAAAAGCCCATTTCCCATAACATCTGGGAAGGCCGGCAGCTCGTCGCCGCGGCGAAGAAGTACAACCGCGTCGTCCAGTGCGGCACGCAGATCCGCTCCGGCGAAGGCCTGCAGGAAGCGGTGGCCTGGACGCGCGCCGGCAACCTCGGCCGCATCACCGCGTCGCGCGGCTTCTGCTACAAGCGCCGCGACAGCATCGGCAAGACCGAGGGCGAGCAGCCGCCGCCCGCGACGGTGAATTACGATCTCTGGACCGGCCCTGCGCCGCTCGTGCCGCTGCGGCGCAAGAAGCTGCACTACGACTGGCACTGGGTGAACCTCACGGGCAACGGCGACGTCGGCAACCAGGGCATCCACCAGATGGATGTCGCCCGCTGGTTCCTCGGCGAACCCGGCCTGCCGCGCCACACCGTGAGCGTGGGCGGACGCCTGGGCTACGAGGACGACGGCAACACGCCAAACACCCAGGTGGTGGTGCACGATTACGCCACGGCGCCGCTGATCTTCGAGGTGCGCGGACTGCCGGCGAAGCCCGGTGACAACGCGATGGACAAGTACCGCGGCGTTGCCATCGGCAACATCGTCGATTGCGAGGGCGGCTACGTGGTGACGTCCGAGTATTTCACCGCCAAGGCGCTCGATCGCGAAGGCAAGGTGGTGAAGGAGTTCCGCGGCACCGACCGCCACATGGCGAACTTCATCGACGTGGTGCGCAGCCGCCGCACGGCGGACCTGTACGGTCCGCTCGAGGAAGGCCACGTCTCGAGTTCACTCTGCCATCTCGGCAACATTTCCCACGTGCTCGGCCATGCCGCGCCGGCGGGGGAGATCCGCGAGAAAGTGGCGGGCAACGCCCCGCTTGCCGAAGCCTGCGGCCGCATGACCGAGCATCTGGCGACCAACGGTGTCGATCTGGGCAAGACGCCCGCGACACTCGGCCTGCCGCTAACGGTCGATGCCAAGGCCGAGCGCTTCACCGGCCCGGACGCCGCGGCGGCGAACGCCTTGCTCACGCGCCAATACCGCAAATTTTTCGAAGTTCCCCAAGTGGCCTGAGAGCAGGCCGCCTTCATCCATCGAAATTTTTGCGCCGGCGGCGCTTCTTTGCGGTCAATCCGTTTTCCTTTCACCCCAACACCTGCAGCTCATTCCCCTCCCATGAATCGTCTCACTCGTCGCACTTTCCTGAAAAACACCGCGGTCGTCACCGCCGGCGCCGCGCTCACCGCCCGCTCCTGGGGCCAGGTGGCCGGCGCCAACGGCGACATCCGCGTCGCGGTCGTCGGCGTCAACAGCCGCGGCAAAAACCTCCTGAGCGAGGCGGCGGCGCTCCCCGGCGTGCGGATCGTGGCGATCTGTGACGTCGACAGCGCCGTGCTCGACGCTGTCGCCAAGGGTTACCCGAACGCGAAGAAGTACGTCGATTTCCGCGAGATGCTGCAGGCGCCCGACATCGACGTCGTGGCGATCGCCACGCCGAACCACCAGCACGCGCTGCAGGCGATCTGGGCGATGCAGGCGGGCAAGGATGTGTTCCTCGAGAAGCCGGTGGCGCACGACATCTGGGAAGGCCGTCAGATCGTTGCGGCGGAAAAGAAGTACAACCGCATCGCGCAGGCCGGCACGCAGAGCCGTTCCGCGCCGGCGATCGCCGAGGCGATCGCGTGGGTCCGGGCGGGCAATCTCGGCAAGATCAACGTGGCACGCGCGCTCTGCTACAAGCGCCGCACCAGCCTCGGCAAAACAGTGGGTCCGCAGCCGATCCCGGCTTCAGTGAACTACGACCTCTGGTGCGGACCGGCTCCGCTCACGCCGCTGCGTCGCGCGCGGTTTCACTACGACTGGCACTGGCAGTGGGCCACCGGCAACGGCGACATCGCCAATCAGGGCAATCACCAGACCGACGTTGCGCTTCGCTTCCTCGGCGAGACGGAACTCGCTCCGCGCGTCTTCACCGTGGGCGGACGGCTCGGCTACGTGGACGACGGCGAAACGCCGAACACGCTGATCTCGATGCTCGCCTACCAAAAGGCGCCGCTGATCATCGAGGTGCGCGGACTCGGCTCGAAGCCGGACATCTACAGCGACATGGCGCAGGGCCCCGGCGGCAGCGCCGGCGCGAACACGTCGGCCGCGGTCATGGATCAGTTCAAGGGCCTCT
Organism: uncultured Opitutaceae bacterium; assembly: GCA_937902865.1. GTDB lineage: Bacteria > Verrucomicrobiota > Verrucomicrobiia > Opitutales > Opitutaceae > CAIUWA01. The sequence continues at coordinate 1,177 of CALFNJ010000232.1, read as the reverse complement.
CCGTGGGAAACATCATCCATTGCGAAGGCGGCTACGTCGCGGTTCCGGCGACCGATTACTCCTCCGCCCAGGCCTACGATCGCGACGGCAAGCTGGTGAAGGAGTTCAAGGGCACCACGGCGCACATGGCCAATTTCATCGGCGCGGTGCGCAGTCGGAAGTCGAGCGACCTCAACGCGCCGATCCGGCAGGGCTGCGTTTCCGGCGGACTGTGCCACTGCAGCAACATCTCCTATCTCACCGGCCGCCATGTGGCGCCGGGCGAAATCCGCGAGCGCCTGCAGGGCAACGCGCCGATGCTCGAGACGTTCGGCCGTCTGAGCGACCACCTTGCGGCGAACAACATCGACCTCGCCAAGACCCCCGTGACCTACGGCATGCCGCTGACGGTGGATCCGGTCTCGGAGCGCTTCGTCGGCTCCGACGTCGCCACCGCGAACGCGCTGCTCCGCCGTCCGGAGTACCGCAAACCCTTCGTCGTCCCGGAAGTCGTCTGAGCCGATCGATCACCACGAAAAACACGAAGCACACGAAATTTTTTGGACATCGGAAATGAGGGCCCACGGAACACACGGAATACACTGAAATCAGAAGATCTGGTTTCCGTGCCATCCGTGTGTTCCGTGGGCAAAATCTTCCGACGGATTGGGACTTCGTGTTTTTGGTGTGTTTCGTGGTGAAGCTTTCTTTTTCTCATCCACCATTCCTCCATGAAATCATTCCTTCGTTTTGCGTTTCTCTCTTCGCTGTTTCTGTTCGGCAGTCTCGGCTCCGCGCACGCCGCCGAACTGGCGGGAAAATGGTCGGCCGAGTTCGATTCCCAGATCGGACAGCAGAAGTACGTCTATGAATTCAAGGGGTCCGGCGACAAGCTGACCGGCACCGCCACCGGCGACCGCCAGGGGACGAAGTCCGAGGTCGAGCTCAAGGAAATCAAGGCGACCAAGGAAGGCGTCTCGTTTGTCGAGCTGCTGAAGATCCAGGATCAGGAGATCCGGATCGAATACACCGGCAAGTTCACGAGCGACGACGAGCTCAAGCTCACGCGCAAGGTCGGCGATTTCGCGACGTACGAGATCACGGCCAAGCGGATGAAGTAAGCGAAGCGCGGATCGTCGCGCTGAGTTGAAGTGGGGACGCGATCTCCCGGTCGCTTGCATCGAGGGTAGGGCGCGTT
>CALFNJ010000231.1 GCA_937902865.1 uncultured Opitutaceae bacterium | reverse complement strand
CGAGATCTACACTCTTTCCCTACACGACGCTCTTCCGATCTGCCGTCGCCGTCGCCGACGGGGGTTGCGGGCACCCTGCCGGAGGATTATTACCCCGCGTTGAAGGACATCATCGAAAGCGCGCTGAAACAGTCGCCGACGATGTTGGGGCAGAATGTCGCCTTGGCCCAAAGCCTGGCGGGTCGCTATTTCAGCAGCGCAGCGCTTTGGCCTTCGTTGAGCGCGTCCGGGAGCTATGGCTTCAGCGCCGGTGAAACGACTTCCGAGCCCCGGTCCTCGAGTCGCGGCGCAGGTCTGGGCTACGGAATCGGTTTGAGCCAGGCGCTTTATCAGTGGGGCGCGAACAAGGCGCAGTCGGACATCGGCAAGCTCACGCAGCAGATCACCCAGCGGCAATTCGCCGAGGCTTTCCATGGACTGGCGAACACGTTGCGCTCCCAATATCTGAGCCTCATCCTCAAGAAGGTCGGCCTGCAGAATTCGCGTTACCAGTTGCAATTGCTGGAGGCGACGCTGGCGGACGGCGAGGAGCAACTCAAGGAAGGCACGCTGGCCGAGGGGGATCTGATCGTCTCGCGGCTGACCACGCAGGATGCGCGACTCGCGCTCGACCGCATGGAGCAGGATTATGCGGTGGCGAAGCGGGTCTTCCAGCGGCTGGCGGGACTGACGGCGGACTTGGACGATGCGTCCATTCCCACGGAGCTCGCTCATCCGGTATATTCCGCGTCAACGGCCGCTGTCCTGCTGTCCGGTTTTCTGGGTGGAGGCGTGGAGGAGACGCCCCAGGCGCAGACGTATGCCCTGACGCTCAAGCAGAACGATCTGACCCTGAAGATCGTGAAGACCAATCTCTACTACCCGAAGTTTTCCTTCGGCGCGAATTACAGCCTGGCGACGAATACCACCTTCAATCCGGATCCGGTGACGAGCTCGGGCATCTCCTACGGCTTCAGCGTCAGCGCCAGCGTGCCGCTGTTCAACGGCTTCGCCCAGAAAGGCTCGAAAATTTCGGCCTATGCGATCAAGCGCAACACGGAGCTGATGCGCCGCAACTATCTCGATTCGACCGGGGACACGGCCCAGAACCTTCGCAGCCAGCTCGACCTGTCCGCGCGAGCGCTCGAGCTCGCGGAAGTTCGCCGCGCGCTGGCGGAAGATGCGGTGAAGCGGATCACCGAGCAATTCAACGAGGGCTCGGTCGCCAAGATCGTTTTGAATGGAACGATCGGAAACCTGAACACCGCCAACATGTATGCCTTTCAGGCGCGGGCCGACTATCTGAACCGCTGGACGGACTTCGTTTCGCTCGTCGGCGTCGATCCCATTCTCCACGAACTCCCGGCCGGCTATCTCACTCTTCCCCATGGCAAATAAGTCCAACTTCGGCCTCAAGCTGGCCATCGTCATCGTCCTCCTCGTGGTCGCCGCGCTGGCGTTGCGCCATTTCCTGCGTCCGGTGGCCAAGGTGGCGGTGGTGGTCAGCGGCCCGGCGATCAACGCCGTGCCCGGCAGTGTCGTGATCGAGGCGGAGAAGGTCATGGAGCTGAAGAGCGAGGTGGGCGGGCGCATCCTGATGAGCGCGCTCGATCCGGGGCGCGAGGTGAAGGAAGGGGAGCAGTTGGTGCAGATCGACACCGGCGACCTGGACCTCGCGATCGCGCAGCTCGAGAACGAATATGAGGCGAAGAAAAGCCGATTCGCGGTCGGCTCCTCCATCGCGCTGGAACTGGAGACGGCCACGGCCAACCTGGAGTTCGACAAGCGGCAGGCGGAGCGCGGGCAACTCGCGCGGGTGGAATTCGAGTCGCGCCAGCGCAAGGTGAAGGAGATCGAGCAGCGCCTGAAGCTGGAGGAAATTGCCAACCATCTGGCCCTGGCGAGCGACGAGAACAGCCTGGCCCAGAAAAAGCGGCAGCGCGAAAAAATGAACATCATCGCGCCGTTCGACGGCAAGGTGACCGCGGTGTTCGCCTACAAGGGCGCGCTCATCAACAACAACGAGCGGATCGGCACTCTCATCACGACCACGCGCATCGTCACGGCGAAGATCAGCGAGGAGAATTTCTCGGGCATCAAGATCGGTCAGTCGGCGGATGTGACCTTTCTGGGCGGCGCCGGCGGGCGGGGGGCGAACTGGGAATACAAGGCCAAGGTCAGTAAGATTCTGCCCACCGCCGATCCGGACACGCAGCGTTATATCGTTTATCTCGACGTGGACATTCCGGTCGAGGACCTCATCCCGGGCAAGACGGGCGAGGTCACGATCACGATCAACCAGCGCGACGCGAAGGCCATCGTGCCCCGGCGCGCCCTGGTCGGAAACTCCGTCTACGTGGTCAAAGACGGCCGGGTGGAAATTCGGACGGTGACCACCGATTACATCTGGCTGGATGGCGCTGAAGTAATCCAAGGATTGCAGCCGGGTGACGAAGTGATCGTGGAAAACCAGGACACGTTTCATGACGGCGACCGGGTGAACGTGGAGCGCGTGGTTGATCCCAAGTCCGAAGCGAAGCCCGCCGAGAAGGCGAAGCCCGCGGCCGCCGAGAAGGCGACGGCCAAACCCGTCGAAAAGAAGACGAGCTGACGCTCTGTCGGCCGGCGGAGCTCCTTCTTCCTGATGTCGCCCAACCTGCGTATCGCGTTTCGCTTTCTCACGGCGAAGAAGCGATCCATGCTCATGAGCCTCTCCTGCATCGTGCTCGGGGTGGGTCTGTTCATCGTGACCCAGGCGACGACCTCCGGTTTCGAGCAGTTTTTCATCAAGACTATTCTTGGTTCGGATGGCGCCCTGCTGATCCAGGACAAGCTGCAGGACACCCAGCGCTCGCGGGGAGCGGGCGGCTACGGCTCGGGCTTCCAGATCGCTTCGCCCGAAGGCGTGAAGTACATCGAGGGCATCGATGAACCCAGCCGACTGACTCCGGTCATCGGAACGTTTGCCAACGTCATCGGCGTTTCCCCGGTGATCAAGGGCGAGGCGAACATGACGAGCTCCTTCAAGACGGAGAATGCGCGCGTCTACGGCATCGATCTCGATCAGCATCTCAAGGTCTCGACGCTCGCGGCGCAGATTTTCCAAGGCTCGCTGGATGGATTCAACAAGGCGCCGTCCGCGGCCATCGTCGGTCGCGAGCTGGCGGATCGCCTGCAGCTGAAGGTCGACGATTCATTCCAGCTCGAGGCGTTCGGCCAGTTCCGACGCTACCGGGTGCAGGCGATCTTCGAAACCGGCGTCAGCGAGATCGACCGGGTGCGACTCTATCTGAACATCGGCGAGGCCCGGTCGCTGCTGCACAAGACGACCGGCGCTTCCTTCATCCAGGTCATGACCAAGGATGCTTCCCGGGCGCCGATGGACGCGATCCGGATGCGCGACGTGCTCGGCTACAGCGTGCAGCCCTGGCAGGAGCGGCAGAAGCCCTGGATCGAGGCGTTCCGCGCGCTGCGTATCGCGTCAGCGATCACGGTATCGGTTTTCACGCTCATCGCCGGCCTGGCGATGTTCAACACCCTCGCGATGATCGTCCTCGAGAAGACCAAGGACATTGCGATCCTGCGCTCGATGGGCTACACCCGGCAGGACATTTCGCGGATCTTTCTGTGGCAGGCCATGATCGTGCTCCTGATCGGCACCGTGATCGGATGCCTTTTCGGCGGGGCCTCGACCTACGGGGTTTCGCAGATTCCGCTCCCGATCACCGGCATCTTCAAGACCTCGCATTTCCTGGTGTATGTGACGCCGTGGCATTATGTGCAGGCGGTCACGACCGCTCTGCTCATGGTCATGTTGGCCAGCCTTAGATCGGA
>CALFNJ010000230.1 GCA_937902865.1 uncultured Opitutaceae bacterium | reverse complement strand
GACGTCGCCCACGCCCTCGTTCCAGAAATCGACGTTGTTCATCATGCTGTGGGCGAACCACAGCGAGCGCTGCCACGGATGGTCGGTCTCTTCGCCGGGTGTTTCCTTGGTCGGGAAATCCCGCGTCAGCCCCGTGCCGTCGGGCGCGAGAATCGGATAGCAGTACGAACGCGACGAGCCGTCGCCATAGACATACTCGGTGAAGAGCTGACCGCCGATCTCGACCCGCACGCGGTCCTTGAGGCGGGTCAGGGTAACGGTCGAACTGTTGGTAGAGGCCGGAGCCGTTGCGCCAAAAGCGATCGGGGGTGCGCCGAGGAGCAACACGAGAAGGGGTAGGATTCGTGTTTTCAAAGCGCGCTGAGCTGAACCCACGGTCGCAGGGGCAGCAACCGCAAATCCGGGAGACCGGACAGGGGGGGGGAGACCGGCGATGCCAGAAGGCCTCAGGCCGCAAGGTAGGGCGAGGCGTCCCCGCCGAGCCGCGGCTCACCGGGACGGTTCGCCCTACCCTCCGATGTTCCTTGGGTGGCCGCCGACCTCCGGGCGGCGGTGATAAGCGCGGTCCGACGTTGAACCGCCGCCCGGAGGTCGGCGGCCACCTGAGTCGAGAAGCTTATCGTATAAAAAAGGCTCCCGGCCAATTGGCCGGGAGCCCGAAGATTGAAAAGCAGCAAGTGCCGCTTTGCGTGCGACTTGCCCTCGCCCTTACTTCCAGTTGAGCACCAGGCGCGTGAAATAGGAGGTGTCGAGGCGGTCGACGCCGACGCCGGGCTGGCTGTTGTAGTCGTTGCTCACGCCGATGCGCAGCTTCCACTGGGGCTTGGAGAGCGGGATTTCGTAGAAGCTTTCGTGAGTCAGGCGAAAATTCGAGAAGTCCTCGAAGGCGGGAACGTAGGAGAGCCGGTTCACCAGCTTGGAATCATCGAACTCCCACTCGTGATTGAAGCCGATATCGAGACCGGCGCTCTTCACGTCGGTGGTCGCCGGGTTCTTGTAGCCCTCATAGCGGAACGAGAGACCGAAGCGGCCCGTCAGCGTGTGCTTCGGCTTCTTGATGAGGTCATAGCCCATGCCGGCCGCGGCGACGTTGTAGAGCTCGATGTCCTTCACGCGGTCGAAGCCGCCCTCGTCGCGCACGTACCACGAGTTCTTGCCCTTGAAATTGTTTTGATAATCCACGCCGGCCTTGAACTGGTCGGACGATTTGAGGTGATCCGCCACCTGCCGGTCGTAGGCGGAATAGAACTGGAGCGTGTCCTCCGGAGTCTTGAGCGTGGCGCGAACCGACGCCGCGGTGCCGAGCTGCTCGGAATTGCCGGTCTTGCCCGTGATGTCGACCGCCGCCTCATAGGCCCAGTGGCGTTCCATCGCGAGGAGCTGCGGGTCCTTCTCGCCGGCGTTCCACGAGGAAGTGACCTTGCTCACCGGAGTCGTGATGGTGCCGTCGGATCCGGCGATCTGGAGCGAGCCGTCCGCCGCAGTGGAGATCCTGCCGTCAAAACGCGTGCCGCTCTCGAGCCGCACCGCCACGGGATCGTCGGTCGTGAGGGTCTTCACCGCGTCCTGCTTGACCGTGATCGTGCCGGCGTAATCGGTGTCCACCGTGATGGAGCCCGCGTCGATCTTGGTGACTTTGCCCAGAATGCGGGCGCCGGTCTTCGTTTCAATCACGTCGGCGCCCAGGCGCGCGACGGCAAGGAGGGCGGCTGCGACAACCACCGCCAGCCGGGAAGTTTGGTTTGTTTTCATCGTTGTTGGATACAGGTGCATAACAGGTGCTTACTCATACTTGAACACGGAAATTCCTAGCCTTGGAAAGGACCGAGGAGGCGCTCTAGTCAAGTTCCCCGGAGATTTGTTCGGCGCGGCCGAAATTCCCGCCAAGGGAGCAAGGTCGGGACGCGCGGCCCGCGGGTCCGGTTCGAGGTGGAGCGCGTTGACCCCGACGCGCCGTGGACGTTGCCCACTTGAAACGCGGACGGAGCGCTCAACGCATTGGGGACAACGCGTTCCACCTTGGGAGCCGAACCGGACGGGCGGGCCGCCCGTCCCTACCTTGGCTGCCGCGTTTCATTTCCTCCTCGCTACCCGCTACCCACTACCCGCTACTTTCCTGAACTTTCCGCCGCCCATGCCCGCGTCCGCACCCGCCCTTCGTCCCGCCCTGATCGTCGCCGACCGCTGGCGCGATTATGAGCTGCTCGATTGCGGTGACGGCCTGAAGCAGGAGCGCTGGGGCTCCTACACGCTCGTGCGGCCCGATCCGCAGATCATCTGGCCGCGCGCCGGCGCCGCGCCGGGCGCGAAATGGGAGAAATGGGACGGTTTTTACCACCGCAGCGAAACCGGCGGCGGCAAGTGGGAGTTTCGGCGGCCGGTGCCGGATCATTGGACGATCGGCTACGGCGCGCTGACCTTCAAAATTCATCCGACCTCGTTCAAGCACACCGGGCTTTTTCCCGAGCAGGCGGTGAACTGGGATTGGGCCGGCGCGAAGATCAAGGCCGCACGCCAGGCCGGCCGGGAGGTCTCGGTGCTCAATCTCTTCGGCTACACCGGCGCCGCCACCTGCGCCGCCGCCGCCGCGGGCGCGAATGTCTGCCACGTCGATGCTGCCGAGGGCATGGTGAAATGGTGCCGCGAAAACGCCGCGCTCAGCGGGCTTTCCGCCGCGCCGATCCGCTACATCACCGACGACTGCCTCAAGTTCGCCCGCCGCGAGATCAAGCGCGGCCGGAAATACGATGCGGTGATCATGGATCCACCGACGTACGGCCGCGGCAGCACCGGAGAGATGTGGCGGCTCGAGGACCATCTCTGGGAACTCCTGCTCGAATGCCGCGCTTTGCTGAGCGAGCAGCCGCTGTTCTTCCTCATCAACGCCTACACCGCGCGTCTCTCTCCGACGGTCGTCGCCAACCTGCTCGCCGCGCTCTTCTCCGGCCGCGGCGGTCAGATCACCGCCGGCGAAGTCGGCCTGCCGATCAAGACCGATGGCAAGACCCTCCCGTGCGGCATCTATGGCCGATGGGAGGACGGAGGGGAAATTAAGAAGTAGGAAAGAAGAATTAAGAAAACCGATCTCGATCCGTCTCGCACAGAGACACAGAGCTCACAGAGGTCGGTCAGGTTGGTTTTCTCTGTGCACTCTGCGTCTCTGTGTGAAACCGGATCGGAACGGATCGGTTTTCTTAATTCTTCCTTCCTCCTTCCTAATTTGCAGCGGCCACCGGCCGCTTCACTCACTGGTACTGCGCCAGCTCCAGGATCACACCGTCGGGGTCGCAGAAATAGACGAGCGTCTTTTCCCCCGCACTGTGCTGCACGACGCCGGCCGGGACGCGAACCGGTTCGCTGAAGAAGGTCACACCGGCCGCCTGCAGGCGCGCCATCGTCGCCGCCATGTCATCCACGCGGAGCGCGAGGTGCCGCAGTCCGGGCGTGTTGGCACGGCTGTTGGCCGGCAGGCTTTCGCCCTTGGGCGACTCGTATTGCAATAGCTCGATCCGCGGCTCGCCCGCCGGCGCGACCACGTACACGACCTTGGCCCGCACGCCGGTCAGGCCGACGATGCGATCGATCCACGCGCCCTCGAGATACGCTTCCCGGACTTTGGTGAAGCCGAGCACGGTGGTGTAGAATTTCACCGACCGCTCGAGGTCGCTGACGACGATGTTGAGGTGATCGATGCCGCGTACCATGTCCCGAGGTTAAAATGCGCTGCCGCCGCGAGTTTCCAGCTTTACTCGCCGCCCTGGGCCGCGAACGCTCCCGCGCCATGCCCACCCTGGGGGAATCCTGT
>CALFNJ010000229.1 GCA_937902865.1 uncultured Opitutaceae bacterium | reverse complement strand
GGTAACTGACGGCCAAGGTGACCCTTCCTCCTTTCAAAATGATGTCGAGGCTGGAGACAGACATTTTTCCCGTGAGATTTTTTGCCACCGCACGGCGACCTAGGCGTTTGCGGGCCATGGACTCAGTTGACGGCTTTCAGTTCCTCGGAAAGGTGGGGGTGGGCGGAAGAGATCGTCACGCCCACGGACACACCATGCACCGCGGGGCGGAGCGCTCTCCCGGCCGCTCCGCAAGGAAAGAGACGCGGCGCGCGTCTCCGCGTTCGAAATTTGATGGAACCAAAATGCCTGGTTCAGCGGGCTCGGTTTCGTGCCGATGGTTCACAGGTAAACAACCCTACACCGTGAAGCTTGCCCAGCTCGACCCACCAGCTAGTTAATCCGGCTTTCCGCGTCAGAAAGCATTACCCCTGTTCCCCATCACCCCATGCCGGAAGGCGCGTGCAGTTTTTCGTCGCGGATTCCTCCCTGCCGGATTCGTTCCGCCGGGCGGGGCGGCTGATGGCCGAGGCTTCGCGTGCGTGAAACCCCAGACGACCAGCAGACCGCGGAAAAAGGCGCGACCGGGAGCGGCGGCGATGATGCGAAGGAGCCTGGCGCTCGGCTGGCTGGCCGCCGTGGGTGGGATCTTCGTGGCCGAGGCCGCCGCTGCCGAACCGAGACCGCGCGATCTGTCGTACGCGACGACCGTCTATAGCCTGGAAGCGGGGCTGCCGAGCGACGTCGCGCAGAATATTTTCCAGACCCAGGACGGCTATCTCTGGGTTGGCTCGGAGGGAGGTTTGTCGCGGTTTGACGGCGTGCGCTTTGCCACGTTCCGCGTCGCGAATTCGCCGGGACTGGTGGACAATCATATCCGCGCCCTGTGGGAGGACCAGGCGGGCTACCTCTGGGTGGGAACGCAGAGCGGGCTGTCGCGTTACCGCGATGGCCGTTTCGAACGGATCGGCTCCCTCGACAAACCGATCGCGGCGCTGGCGGGCGACAGCAAAGGCTCGGTGTGGATCGCGACGACCGGCGCGAGCTTGTGGGAATACCGGGACGGGAAGCTGATCCCGCACGGCGACGAGGCCGCGTTGCGCGGGCATCCGGAGATCGTGCGGCTGTTTGTCGATTCGACGGACCGGCTGTGGATCGATTTCAGCACCGGTGGCGTGGCATGCGAGAGCGCGGGGAAATTCAGCCTCTACGAACCGGCTTCGGCCGACTGGGGCGAAGTGAACCGGGTCTTCGAAGCGCCCCGCGGCACCTTCTGGTTCGTCACGGCGAAAGGCCTGATCCGCTCGCGCGGTGGCGAATTCCGCCTCTGGGGTCGCGAGCAGGGACTGACCAACGAGCCGGTCACCGGCATGATGGTCGATCGCCAGGGCCGGCTCTGGCTGGCGGCGCGCTTTCTGTACGTGGCGGAGAACACCGAGGGCGACTCGTTCACGCAGGTCCCGGTGCCGGCGGTCGAGTTCTGCCGCACTCTCATGCAGGACCACGAGGGGACATTCTGGATCGGGACCTCGGGCAGCGGCGTGGTGCGGCTGCGCGCCTCGGCTTTTCGCACCGTGTCGGCCGCGCAGGGTCTGCCGACGGAAAGCACCCGTTCCTGGACGCAGGACAGCACGGGCACGATCTGGATCGGACTTCCCTCCATCGGCGCGGCGCGGGGCAATGTCGCGCGGCTCACGCCGGACGGAAAAATTTCCATCGTTGAGACCGGCTCCGGGCCCGACGCGGACGTGTGGGCGGTGCGGGCCGTCGCCGATGGCAGCATCTGGATCGGCACCCGTGGCGCGCTGCTGGTGTGGCGGGCCGGCCGGCTGGAGCGGTTTCCCCAGATCCAGTACGTGAAGGCCATTTATCAGGACCGCTCGGGCGCGATCTGGCTCGGCCGGGACAATCACGGCGTGGTGCGCTATCAGGATGGTCAATTCACGCCGATGGCAGGGACCGTGGGCACCGACATCTCCAACGTGCTCGCCATCGGCGAGGACAACCACGGCTATGTCTATATCGGCCTGAATCCGGGCCTGGTGCGCTACAAGGACGGTGTCGCCACCGCCTTCGGAGCAGATGCCGGCTATGCGGACCTCGAGGTCCGAGCCGTGCATGCGGATCGCGACGACAATCTCTGGATCGGCACGAAGAAAAAAGGACTGGTGCTCGTGAGCGGCGGGCACTGGTTCAACCCCGACACGCTGCGCGAGCCGTTCAATGATTTGGTCTCGACGATCGAGGAGGACGACTACGGCAACTTCTGGCTCGGCACGCCGCGCGGCGTGGTCTGGGCGCCGAAGAAGGATTTTCTCGCCGTCGCCCACGGCGAATCGCGTCCCGGCGCCTTCCGTCTGGCGGGCAGCGGCGTCGGTGTGCGCGGGAGCGCGGTGGGTTACGGCAACCAGCCGGTCTCGGGCAAGGCGCTCGACGGCAGCCTCTGGTTCGCCACGCGCACCGGCCTGGTGACGGTCGATCCGCGGAACATTCCGATCAACACGATCCCGCCGCCGGTGCACGTCGAGCGCGTGACCGTCGACGGCCAGACACTCGATTCGACGGACGAGGTCGAGCTTTCACCGGGCGCGCGCAGCGTCGCGATCGACTACACGGCGATGACCTTCGTGCAGCCGGGCGCGGTGGTCTTTCGCTATCAGCTCGTCGGGCACGACCGGGACTGGATCGATGCCGGCACCCGCCGCACCGCTTTCTACACCAATCTCGAGCCGGGACGGTATCGGTTCCGCGCGATCGCCGCGAACGAGGACGGCGTGTGGAACCAGACCGGCGCAGAGCTCACCCTGGTGCAGCGGCCCTGGTTTTATCAGACGTGGTGGTTTTACGGGCTGGCGGGGCTCGGCCTCACCGGAACGGGTTGGGGCTTCTACCGCCGGCACACGGATCGGCTACGGCGCGAAAACGAGCAACTCGAGCGCGGCATCGCCGAACGGACGAAGCAGCTCTGGCAGGCGAAGGAGCAGGCGGAGGCGGCGGCGCGGGCGAAGAGCCAGTTCCTCGCGAACATGAGCCATGAAATCCGCACGCCGATGAATGGCGTGATCGGCATGACGGGTCTGCTGCTGGAGACACCGATGTCTGAGGAGCAGCGGGAATGCGCCGAAACGATTCGGAAATCAGGCGAAGCCCTGCTTGGGATCATCAACGACATCCTGGATTTCTCGAAGATCGAGGCCGGAAAACTTCATCTCGAGAAGGTGGAGTTCAATCCGCGCACTGCGGTGGAGGACGTGCTCGAACTGCTGTCGGAGCAGGCGCAGCGCAAGCACCTCGAGCTCGCTTCGTGGGCGGACGATGCCGTCCCGGAGGAAATCATGGGGGACCCCGGCCGCTTCCGGCAGATCCTGATCAATCTGGTCGGCAATGCGGTCAAGTTCACGGACCGCGGCGAAGTTTTCGTCGCGCTGATGGTGGAGGCCGTGGAAGGCCAGCCGGTCCGGCTGCGGGTGGAGGTGCGCGACACCGGCATCGGACTATCGAGCGCGACCAAGACGCGGATCTTCCAGTCGTTCACGCAGGCGGACAGCTCCACGACCCGGCGCTACGGCGGCACGGGCCTGGGCCTGGCGATCTCGCGGCAGCTGGTCGAGATCATGGGCGGCAGCATGAGCGTGGACAGCGAGCCCGAGCGCGGCTCGACCTTCTGGTTCACGCTCGTTCTCGAGGCGGCGGCGTCCGTGGCGCGCGGGCCGCAGTCGCAGCTTGCGGGGATCGAAGGCCGCCGGGTGCTCGTCGTCGACGACAACGAGACCAATCGCCGCATCCTCACCAAGACCCTCGCGCGCTGGGGCGTGCAGGCGGTGGCGGTCGCGAGCGGCAAGGAGGCGCTGGCGGAGCTCATCGTGGCCAACGGGAAACAGGAGCCGTATGAACTGGTGATCCTCGATTACCAGATGCCGGGCATGGACGGGCTGGAGTTGGCGCAGAAAATCCGGACGAGTCCGGTGATCGGGCCGGTGGCGATGATCCTCCTCAGCTCTGCGCTGGCCCACGAGCACCGCTCGCAAATCACCAGCACGGGAATCATGGCCGCGTTCCAGAAACCGGTCCGGCAGTCGAGCCTGCTGCGCACCCTGCAGCGTTTGTGGGCCGAGGGAGCGGCGGCTCCCGCCGAGTCGCGCGAACCCTCCGCCGCGCCCGGCGCCGCGACGGTGACTCCGGCGCGCATCCTGATCGTGGAGGACAACGTCACGAACCAGGTGCTGGCCAAGCGCATGGTCGAGAAGCTGGGCCATCATCCGGACGTCGTGGCGAATGGCCGCGAGGCGCTCGAGGCGATGTTCCGCTCCGCCTACGATCTCGTGCTGATGGACTGCCACATGCCGGAGATGGACGGCTACGAGGCGACGATCGCCCTCCGGCAGCGGGAATCCGTGGCGCGACGCAAGCGTACGCCGGTGATCGCGATGACCGCGAACGCCGTGGCCGGCGAACGGGAGCGCTGCCTCGAGGCCGGCATGGACGACTACCTCGCCAAGCCCGTGAAATTCTCCGATCTGACGGCGACGATCAAACGCTGGCTGCCCGCGGGATCGTCCGATTTGCAGCGGTGACGCGACGGGATCTGATTGGGTGATCTGGAACTCAGGAAATCAGGAACGGAGGCGGAGAAGGGCCAGCCGATGATTTCAAGGTAGGGATGCGCGGCCTGCGGGTCCGGGGTCGAGGATTGGCGGAGTCCAACCGGAC
>CALFNJ010000228.1 GCA_937902865.1 uncultured Opitutaceae bacterium | reverse complement strand
ACCGGCCGGCCCACGCCGCCTCCGAGGGTTGCCTCGCCCGTGCGATCGAAGGCGATGCCTCCCGTTTCACTCGAGCCGTAGAACGCGTGCAGTCTCTTGCCGAAACGCGCGGCGAAATCCCGGGCGACCGCGGGATCGAGTGGGGCTCCGGCGGAAACGCCGAGGCGCAGCGACGCGAGTGCCGCGGCTTTCAAGTCGGAGGCGGCGAGGGCGCGCCAGACGGCGGGTACGCTCGGGAACACGGTTGGATGCCAGCGTTGAAAGTCCTCGGCGATCGCGTGGGGCAGCGGCGCAGCTCCGCAGACCAGCGGGATGCCTTGGGCGACAAGAGGGATGCTCAGGTTGCCGAGGCCATAGGAGTGACCGAGAGGGATCAGTGCGTAATTCAGGTCGCGGGCCAAGATGCCCATTGTGGCCGTGACCTGCCGGGCGTCGGCGAGCAGTTGTGACGACGCAAACACGAGCGGCCGGGGCTGCCCGGTCGTACCCGAGGTCAATTTGATCAGACGGATCTCGGGATTGGAGAATCGCCGCGCACGCTCGAGCGGGACGAGCCTTGCTCCCTCCCACCAAAAGCCCGCGCGCAGGCTTTCCGCGAGGCGGCGCCGCGCTGCGGGAGGCTCGGCGGAATCGAGCGGCACGGCCACGGCGCCGGCGCGCAGCAAGCCCAGGAAGATTTCCAGCCAACGGATTCCATTGGGCTCGGCGAAGACGACGGCTCGACCGCGCAAGGCGATCCGATCCGCGGAAGCGACGGCCTCGAGCCAGGCGTTGGCGCCGGCATCGAGTTCCTGAAAGGTGGCGCCACGACCATCGGCGGCCTGCACGACGGCGCGCTGGGGACCGCGGGTGCGCAGCGTTTTTTCCCAAGCCTGGAGCAGGGCGGAAGACGTCATGAACGGGGCGGGGCGGAAAAAGCGTTGAAATGCTCGAACTCGATCGTGAGCAGCGCGGCGAGCACCATCAGGGCGACGGTTTCGCCGAGGGCGCGCACCACCGGAATGCCGCTGCACGCCAGCGCGCCGAACGAGGCGATCGCCGTCAGGGCGGAGAGGCGCACCGAAATTGGCGGAGGTTCGCGGCGATAGGCGGAGGTGGCGGAGAAAATGGAATAGTTGTGCGTGAGGCAGACGCCGAGGAACGCGCCCAGCAGGTGGAACAGGTTCAGTGGCTGTCCGATCCAGCCGAAGAGGCCGAAGAGTCCGAGACAGGCGCCGCAGGGAATCGCGAAGATGCGCAGGCCGTCCTTCAGTCCGTAGGCGAGAAACACCCCGGCGCCGACGATGCCCAGGCCGGTGAGGCTGAGCCAAAGAGCCGAGCTTCGGTATTGGCTGAAAATGCGATTGAGCGACTGCAGCTGGCTTGCGCTCACCGTCTGGGTGTCCGGCGGTGGCGGCGCGTCCGGTGCGTGGCTGGCCAGCGTCACAAACCACGAGATCGGCTGACCAGGATGCAGCAGCAGCGCGGCCGGTCCGGTCAGGCTGGCGGAAAATTTTCGCACGGCGTCATCCAGCGGGATTGCCTGCGCCGTCGCGGCGTAATGTGCATAGGCGTCGAAGAACGGCGTGAAGCCATTTTCCTCGAAGCCGGCCGCCGTTAACGCGGTGCGCAGGCGATCGGGAAACTCCGGGTGTTCGCGCACGAAGCGGAGTGCTCCGGCGTAGTCGTCTTCGGTGGGAATGACTGCGCCGAGATTGACCGCATCCACCTGTCCTCCGCCGCTCCGCTGCAGCCAAGTCTCGAGCCGATCGAGCGCCGAGCGGGCTTCGCCGAGCGTGGCGCCGTGGGTCAGATAGACGGTGCGATCCGCGCGATCCCCGAAGAGCGCGCGAATCCGGACATCCTCGCGTTGGATCTCGGGCGAGGGAATCTCCAGGTCGCGAATATCGTCCTTCCACGTGAGGAAAAACAAACCCGGCAGCGCGCACAGCCAGATGGCGATCAGGAGCCGGCGCGTGATTCGCCGCACGCCCGCCGGAAAAGCCCGGCTCGAGGCCAGGGGGCGCGCTTCCAGGTAAGCATTTCTGAGCATTGAAAAATAGACGATCGCGGCCGCGAGCGCGCAGACCAGGCCGGCGCCGACGAAGACGCCCAGCTGACGGATGAGCGGCAGGTCGGAAAACAGCAGGAGCCCGAAGCCCGCGACCGTGGTGAAGCAGCTCGAGAACAGTGGCTTCGCCAGCCGGCGGACTTTTTCCCAGTAGTCCTCATCGGGCGTCGCGGGCGGCTGCATGTAGAGATAGAACCCGTAGTCGATCGCCACGCCGGTGAGCAGCGCGCCGACGACGAACACGAGGATGTGGACGCGGGAAAAGGCCATCGTCACTCCGATCCACGCGCCGAGCACGGCGAACAGGACCGGCGGAACGAGATGCAGCGCACGGTGCACGCGGCGGATGCAGACGAAGGCCACAGCCAGCACCGCGGCGAGGGAAAGGCTGTTCAGCCAGGAAAGCTCGCGCTGGATCCGCGCCTTGCTGGCTGCGGCGAAGCGGTTCACCCCGGTGTAGGCGACGCTTAGGCCGGGGAAGGCGGCGCGCGTTGCCTCGGTGGCCCGCGTGATCGCGGCGAAGACCGGCTCCTGTCCCTCCTCGCGCAGCGGCGAGACCGCGATCCGGGCCCAGACTCGCGCCGGGCTCGCTCCGGCTGACGGCGACGTTTGGTTGCTGTTCGGCTCGATCACCGCGAGCGCGCCTTTCAGTCGCGTCACGAGCGACGGCATGAGCAGCAACGGATCCGAGGGACGAACATACAGGCATGCCAGCGCGTCCGGCGTGGCGAGGAACTGGACGAGCTAAGAGGCGAAGTCGTTGCTGCTGCAATCGGCCCATTGTGCCGGA
>CALFNJ010000227.1 GCA_937902865.1 uncultured Opitutaceae bacterium | reverse complement strand
GGCCCTGGCGGAAAGCATGGAGTTCCGCTCCCGCTGATCCTTGGACCATTTTCCCAAGCGATTTCCCGTGGGTGTCGCGTCGTGCCACTTGGGATTTATTTGGCGTTTGGTTCTTTGGGATTTGAGATTTGCGCTGGCGCCCCGCGCCAGCGCCTAGGGTTGTTCCCCGATCAGCGTATCGGCAAAATGCGACGTATATCTCGCTCCGACTGAACATTCCGAATCCGCCCGGGTCTGCATGGAGTCATGAAACTTCATCCCTTGGCGCTCTCCGGCTGCGTCATCGGCCTCGCGCTGATCCCGACAGCCTGCCACTTGCCCGAACAGGAAAAGCCCTCCTTCCCCACGATGGCCAATCCTCCGCCCGACCCGGTGCCGACTCCCGTCTCCCAGCCCGCAATCGCGGCGACCGCCCCGGAAAATCTTCCGCCGCCGCCGCCGCCCGGCCCCGTCCCGGTCCCCACCGCGCCGGCCTCTCCACCCATGGCCGGTGCTCCCGCCAACGTCCCGGGCGCGCCTGATCCCTGGGCCCAGATCCAGAATTTCGGCTACGACAAACGTGCGGCCTTCGCCGCGGAGATCGACAATTCGATGACCTTGTTCAGCGGCGCCTCCAGCGTGGCCCGGCTCAGTCTGCCGAAGCCCGGCATGGCCGACACCCATTCCGCCGATGTCCAGCAACTCGACGCCGCCGTGGCCTCTCTGAGTCAGGCCCGGGCCGCGTTAAATTATTCCGACCCCGGCAGCTGGGACTCCGCCAAGAACAACCTGCACACCGCGTGGCAAAACGCCCAGGACGCCTACGCCAAGGTGCGCGCCTCCGGAAACTAACCGCGATTCGCGCTTGGAAGGTAGGGACGGGCAGCCTGCCCGTCCGGTTCGGCTCTCTGAGGTGGACCGCGTTGACCCCAACGCGTTGAAACCTCCGTCCACGAGAAATCGCCGACGGAGCCAAACACCGCGTTGAGGTCAACGCGGTCCACCCCAATCCCGACAAAACGGACCCGCGAAGCCGCGCAGCCCTTCCTTCCCTACCCTCCGCCTTCGACCTTCTGGTCTCCGACCTCAGTCCTCTGCCGTCCGTCCTCCGGCCTCCGTCCTTCCGCCTCAAGCCTCACGCCTTAATTAATAATGCGGCGGCCGATCTTCCGCCGGACTCGCCGCGCCGCCGTCGCCCTCACTCACGCCGCCGGACGCGGCATTCCGCTCACGCAGTTTCTGCATTTCCTTGCGCAGTCGTCCGATGTCGCCGGCCAGTTCGAGCATCGCCTTGTCCTGTTCGAGCACGTGCCGCTCGAGGTAGGCGATCTTCTCTTCGAGGTGCTTAATGCTTTCGTTCAACGGTGGGAGTCGCCGCCGCGGTCTTCGCCTTCAGGCTTTCCAGCTCCGGCATGACCACCCGTTGATAACAGTCGGGGCAGACCGAATGGCTGAATTCGCTGCCCGTCCGCTCGTTGATGTAGCCTTC
>CALFNJ010000226.1 GCA_937902865.1 uncultured Opitutaceae bacterium | reverse complement strand
CGCTCGAAATCCGGCGGGTGGAGGTAGGCGCCGAGCACCGCCCCGAAGGCCGAGGAATTGCTGTTCGCCAGGTCGAATTTGAAAACGTGCTTCAGGGCCAGGATCCAGAGGAACAGGGGAGCCAGCTGCAGGACGAGCGAAACCCCGGCGGCCAGCCAGCGTCGCCGCCAGAGAAGGAGCAGGAGGGTGGCCGGAGCGAAGAAGGCAAAAAATTCGTAGCCGAGATTGGCGAGGCCCATCAGCAGGGAGCCGGCGATGACCGGCCGCCATCCGGGATCTTCGGCCATGGCCACGAGAGCCAGCATCAGGAGCAGGCTGCCCGGCACGATGAGGGCGTAGAGATAAGGCAGGCCCGCCCAGTAGGCCGCACCCGGATAGACCGCGAGCAGCCAGGCCGCAAAGACCGCCCCGCGTTCGCCGATGCGCTGGCGGACGCCGCGGACGAAAAGGAAAAAGGCCGCGACGTTGAAGCAGATGCTCGCGATCGTCCCGCCCCATTCCCAGCCGGCCGCCTTCATGAACGGGTAGGCGAGGACATTGTAGAGGATGCGGCGCACGAGAAGGCTTTCCCACGTCTTCGGATCGCGGTGATCCACGAAATTGAAGAGCGCCTGAAAGTGCGCATGATCGGGATTGTAGAGATAACCGCTGGCCGACACGTGCGGGATGGTCGTGAGCGCGTACGGCGTGAGGGTACCGGTGTTGCAGTAAAGCCCGGTCGCGAAGAGCAGGGTCGCTCCGGCGATCTGGAGGCGATAGCGGCCGGGCCAGGGAGTGGCGGACTCCGCGGTCGGGACGGACGGTGCCGGGTGGGTCCGCCAGAGGCCGATCACGGAAAGCGCGAAAACGATCACGGCGATCCAGCCGATGGATTGCCGGTACAGCACCGGATAGGTGACGGAAATATTTTCACCGAGCCGATTCATGTCGGTGCCCGGGGGGACGGAGAAGACGATGCGCCCGGCCACGTGCGCCCAGAGGCTGGGCGGGGAGGTGCGCACGACATCCAGTGGCATCGCGGCCTCCGGCGTCGGCAGGTTGCCGATCGACACGCGGACGCGGGTGCGGCTGGCATGCGGACCGTCGGAGACGCTGGCGTCGAAGGGGAAGGAAAAGGTCGAGGGAAACTGCGTGGAATCCGGGCGGACCTGACTGGGTGCGATCTGGCGTTCGACGTAGGGCAGGAGGTTGAGCACGTAGTTGTGCACCACCAGAAAGAGGGAAAGCCAGGCGAGCACGGCCAGGAACAGACGCGCCCGCGGCTGGCCGGGAAGGGCCGGAACCGGATTCATCGCGATGCGACCGGCGGCTGGCGGCTGGCCAGCAGGTTGGTGTAGCCGCGGGAGCCGAGCGAGCGGGCGAGTTCCGCAATTTGCGCGTCGTCAAATTCGCGATGATCGAGCGGATGAAAGATGCGGAAATCCGCCTGGCGGAGGAAGGCGATCAGCTCCTGCCAGGACGAGCCGGAACGCGCGCGACCCAGATCGGAAAACTCGAAATGGATCTGCAGGGCGCGATTTCGGGCCAGCGTCCGCGCCATGCCGTGCAGGACATTCAGTTCCCAACCCTGGACGTCGATCTTCATGAGATCCGCCTCCAGGTCGGGCAGGTAGTCGTCGAGGCGGACGACGGAGATCGTCGTGCTGCGGCGAAACAGCTCGCTCGCCTGCTCGCCCAGATGGTTGTCGCCGGAATTGATGATGGACCGGTGAAATTCCAACTTGGCCGGCGCGGCACCGAGTCCGACGGCATGGGTCTCGACGCGTTCGAGGCCGTTGGCGACCAAGTTCTGGCAGAGGGCGGAATAGAGCAGGGCGTCCGGTTCGAAACAAATCGTGCGTCCGGATTC
>CALFNJ010000225.1 GCA_937902865.1 uncultured Opitutaceae bacterium | reverse complement strand
AACGAAGAGCCGGGCATGAGCCCGCTCGAGATCTGGTGCAACGAATCGCAGGAGCGCTACGTGCTCGCGATTCCCGCCGCCCGGATCGAAACCTTCCGCCAGCTCTGCGCCCGCGAGCGCTGCCCGTTCGCGGTCGTCGGCGAATCCACCGAGCAGAAGCAGCTCGTCCTGGAGGACGCGCATTTCCAGAACACGCCGATCGATCTTCCGCTCGCGGTTATGATCGGCAAACCGCCGCGCATGCACCGCCGCGACGCCGCGCTCGCGCGTCCGCTCGCGCCGCTTCATCTCGCCAAGCTGAACCTCGCCGAGGCCGTGCGCCGCGTGCTTTCGCACCCGACGGTCGCCGACAAGACCTTCCTGATTTCGATCGGTGATCGCACCGTCGGCGGGCTCACCTGCCGGGACCAGATGGTCGGACCGTGGCAGGTGCCGGTCGCCGATTGCGCGGTCACCGCCACCGCCTTCGACGTGTACACCGGTGAGGCCATGTCGATGGGCGAGCGCACGCCGGTCGCCGTCAACGGCGCCGCCGCCTCGGCCCGTCTGGCCGTCGGCGAGGCGCTCACCAATCTCGCCGCCGCGCAGATCGGTGACCTCGGCAAAGTGAATCTCTCCGCCAACTGGATGGCCGCGCCCGCGCTGCCCGGCGAGGGCGCCGACCTTTACGACGCCGTCGAGGCGGTCGGCCTCGATCTCTGCCCCGCCCTCGGCATCACCATTCCCGTCGGCAAGGACTCGATGAGCATGAGCACCGCCTGGAAGGACGCCGCCACGGGTGCCGACCGCCGCATCACCGCGCCCGTCTCGCTCATCGTCTCGGCCTTCGCGCCGGTCGCCGACATCCGTCTCTCGCTCACTCCTCAACTCGTAGGGGCTGACGGCGCGGAACGGGCGTCCCAAGGGACGCCCCTACAGGAGACCATGCTGCTTCTGATCGATCTCGGCCGCGGCAAGAATCGTCTCGGCGGCTCGATCCTCGGCCAGGTCGTGATGCAGACCGGCGATGTGCCGCCGGACGTCGACAGCGCCACGGACCTCAAGGGTTTCTGGAACGCGATCCAGCAGCTTGGCCGCGAAAAGAAGATCCTCGCCTATCACGACCGCTCCGACGGCGGCCTGCTCGCCACCGTGGTCGAGATGGCCTTTGCGGGGCATGTCGGTGTCGACCTCGAACTGCCGATCACCGCTCCCGCCGCCGCGGCCGACGCGAAGAAGCTCGGCCCCGCCGCCGCGAACGCGCCGCTGCCGCAGCTGTTCAGCGAGGAACTCGGCGCGGTGATCCAGATCCGCGCCGCGGATCTCGACGATGTCTCGCTCGTCTTCCGCCAGCACGGCCTCAAGGCCTGCGTCACCCGCATCGGCACGCTCAACTCCGACTTCTCGCTGCGGATCAAGCGCGGCGCCGAGATCCTCCTGGAGGAAAATCTCTCGATGCTCCGCGCGCTCTGGTCCGACGTCACCCGCCGGATCGCGGCGCTGCGCGACAACCCGAACTGCGCCGAGGAGGAATTCCGCCTGAAGCTCGACGCCGCCGATCCGGGCATCACGCCGAAGCTCACGTTCGATCCCGCCCAGGGTTCGGCCCCGGCGCTGCTCAAGCACCGTCCGCCGGTCGCGATCCTGCGCGAGCAGGGCGTCAACGGTCAGATCGAAATGGCCGCGGCGTTCACGCGCGCCGATTTCCAGGCGGTCGACGTGCACATGACCGACATCCTCAGCGGCCGCGTGTCACTGAAGGATTTCCGCGGCCTCGCGGCCTGCGGTGGCTTCAGCTACGGCGACGTGCTCGGCGCCGGCGAGGGCTGGGCCAAGAGCATCCTTTTCAACGCCCGCGCCCGCGCCGAGTTCGAGGCGTTCTTCGCCCGGACCGACGCGTTCGCCCTGGGCGTGTGCAACGGCTGCCAGATGATGAGCAACCTGCATGCGATCATTCCCGGCGCGGGACACTGGCCGCGTTTCGTGCAGAACCAGTCCGAGCGCTTCGAGGCGCGTTACGCCTCCCTCCGCATCGAGCAGAGCCCGAGCGTGCTGTTCGCGGGCATGGCGGGCAGCGTCATTCCGGTCGCCGTTTCCCACGGCGAAGGCTACGCCGAGTTCGCGGACGCCGCGGCGGCGAAGGCGTGCTCGGATTCCGGCCTCGTCGCCGCGCGCTACGTCAACAATCGCCACGAGGTCACCGAGCAGTATCCGCTCAACCCGAACGGTTCGCCCTTCGGGATGACCGCGCTGACCACGACCACCGGCCGCGTCACGATCATGATGCCACACCCCGAGCGCGTGCATCGTTCCGTCTGCATGAGCTGGGCTCCCGCCGACTGGCCGGAGGATTCGCCGTGGATGCGGTTGTTCCGCAACGCGCGCGCGTGGGTCGGCTGAGTCGGGATCGGTTTTGAGGGTGGGGCGCGTTATCCCTAACGCGCCGGAGAGGGTCCGTTCGTCGCAAAACGCGGATAACGGTTACGGCGGATTAGGGATAATCCGCCCCACCCCAA
>CALFNJ010000224.1 GCA_937902865.1 uncultured Opitutaceae bacterium | reverse complement strand
CACCGAGGTCGGCTCGGGGATCATCGCCTGGAAGCGGCTGCTGCCGGCGGCCTATGCGGCCGGCGTGCGGGAATTCTTCGTCGAGCAGGAGCCGCCGTTCGAAAAGCCGCGGATTGAGGCGGTGAAGATCAGCTTCGACTACCTGAACGCCCTGGTCGCCTGACCAGCCCTCGTCCGGCGGGCGTGGACAAGCGGGCGGAACCGGATCAAAGAACCCTTCGTCACGGCCAAGGTAGGTCGCGATCGCCCGCGGCCCATCCGCGGGCGCACGAAAATGCGCGCCGATGCCCTCGGGCTTAATCGGGAACGCAGGAGGAGGCTCTCGGGCCTCCGATCTGCGGCTGTCCCTGCAACTGTGAGCGGTGAGCGCATACGCATTCGGCGAGGGGTCCGAAAGGACCGTCCGCCAGCCACTGGGCCCGCCCTTCGCAAGACGGGCGCCCGGGAAGGTCCGCGTATGACGCTATGACCCGCGAGCCAGGAAACCGGTCGGTGCGCGTCGCTCGAGCTTTCGGATCAGTGGAATCCGAGGCGCGGAACTCCGTCTGAGCGACGAGGAGAAGCGGTGGAGAGCCGTTTCGACCGGTCCGGCAGGGCGCTCCACGCGTCCGCGCCCGCCGGCCCGTCGGCCCGGGGGTTCGCATCCCTAGGAGGGTCTCCGCCTGTCGTTCAGACGCAGGCAAAGGGAGGGCTTCCATGCCCGGATATCGTGTTGGCGCCAGCTTGCTGGCGATCCTGGCGGCCAGTCCGCTCACCGCCTTGGCTCAGGTGGCCCAGCCTTCCACCGTCGATCCGCTGGTGGTCACCGCGTCCCGGTCCGGCGACGCCACGCCCATCGACCTGATCGGCGCCTCGGTCAGCGTCATCGACGACGCGGCGTTGCAGCAGCGGCAGACGATCGTGGTCTCCGACGTCCTGCGCGACGTGCCCGGCGTCGCGGTCAGCCGCACCGGCGCCGTGGGCGGCTTCACCGAGGTCCGCATCCGCGGGGCGGAGGGCAACCACACCCTGGTGATGATCGACGGCATCAAGGCCTCCGACCCGTTCTTCGACGAATACGACTTCGGCACCCTGATCGCCGACCAGGCCGCCCGCATCTCTATCGAAAAACGCAAAGGGAACCGCGAAGTCACCCTCATCACCGGCCTCGAACATCCCGCCAACGATCTCCCCAAACTCTGCACCGACCTCAAATCCCTCCTCGGCACCGGCGGCTCCGTCCAGGCCCGCACCATCGAAATCCAGGGCGACCACGCCGCCGCCGTGGAAACCTTTCTCCGCGACCGCGGCATCCGCGTCCGCGGCTGACCCCACCCTCCGAGGATGCGGCGAAACTCGAATTTTATTATCCTTCCACCGCCGCAGGTGCCGATAATCGGCAAGATACCTCTCCTAAAATCGCTT
>CALFNJ010000223.1 GCA_937902865.1 uncultured Opitutaceae bacterium | reverse complement strand
TCCCTGCCGGATCTCCTCGTTTACATACCGCCATTCCTGGGACTGATCGCGCAGAACATGACGCGTCAGCTGCCGGCGCGCCTTTCCCCTCGCCACGCCGTGGCGTCGCACCGATAAATTCCGTCCCATGGCTTCCTCGCCCACCACCGATCTTCGGCCCCAACCCGGACAGCCCTGCCCCTGCGGCAGCGGCCAGCCCTTCGACAAGTGCTGCGAGCCGGTGCTGACCGGCCAGCGCCTGGCGGCAACGGCGGAACAGCTGATGCGCGCCCGCTTCACGGCGCACGTGGTGCACGACTTCAAGTTCCTGCACAATTCCTACGCCGTCACCGCCGTGAAGCCCTACGTCCCCGAGGAAGGCGAGCCCACCATGAAGTGGACGAAGCTCGTCATCCACAGCCACGAGCCCGGCAACACCCCGGACAAAGCCTTCGTGGATTTCTCCGCCTACGGCACCGAAGACGGCGTCGAGAAAGTGCTGCACGAAAAATCCGAATTCCTGCGCACCAACGGCCGCTGGCTCTACACCCGCGAAGTCCGCTTCGGCCCCGCCCCCTTCAAGTCCGCCTCTCCCAAGGTCGGCCGCAACGACCCCTGCCCCTGCGGCAGCGGGAAGAAATACAAGCAGTGCTGTCTGTTGAAGGCGTGAGACGATCGCTCCATTCAGCACTGATCGGTATAGGTAGAGCCGGCGCAACCGGGGATTGTAAGTTTCGCTCATTTCGGCACTAGTGTTGCCGCCCCACGTTCGAGCTTTCTTCCAGCTTTCTTTATTTCATATGGCCTCAATACCGAAGCGCGTCGAAGACCGGCTCGTTGCTGGCATTAAGAAATTCCAACCGGTACTAGCGCTTGCGAAGAGCAAAGACGTTAACGAATCGGACACTGTCGTGATTCTTAACGATTTGCTTGGAGAAATTTTCGGCTACGCGAAGTACTTTGATATAACCAGCGAGTTTGCCATTCGCGGGACTTACTGTGACCTCGCGATCAAGTTAGACGGCAAGATTACCGTGTTGATCGAGGCAAAAGCCATTGGCCATGAATTGAAAGACGCTCACGTCAAACAGGCGATCGACTATGCCGCTAATCAAGGTGTCGATTGGGTTGTGCTCACCAACGCGGCACATTGGCGAATTTATAAGGTGATTTTTGGAAAACCGATCGATCAAGACCTGGTCTGCGAATTTGATTTCTGTTCACTCAATCCGAAGGACGAAACCCATCTTCAGTTTCTCTTCCTACTGACCAAAGAAGGTTGGGCGAAGTCGGCGGTTGTTGAGTTCAGCGAGCAGAAACAGGCCCTGAGTCGTCAATTTGTGGCTGCGACGATCTTGGGCGATCCGGTGCTATCTGTTATCCGTCGCGAGTTGAAGCGCCTGTCTCCGGACGTTCGAATTGATATTGAACAAATCCGCACCGTATTGACGCAGGAGGTCATCAAACGAGAGGTCATCGAAGGCGATAAGTACCTTGAAGCGGAGAAGACTCTCATCAAAGCCGCCAATAAGGCTCAGCGAGCAAAGAAGCTCGATAGCTCGGCGAGCGAAGAAAGCCTGCCAAACGTTGAACAGGCTCCTGTTTCTACGCAGACCACTGCACCTACCAGCGTGCCGTCGTGAGTCCGAGCGCTGGTTAGATGATGATCTGTGAGTCAGCTGAAAAATGAAAAGCCGCGCCATTGAGGCGCGGCTTGAACCAAGCGGCTAGGCTCTAAGAGAGCCGATCCTTACTGGCAGGCTTCGCACTCCCCGCCGTTGCGCATGGCCTCGATGGAGCACACGCGCTTTTCCTCGGCGGTGTATTCCTTCTTCGGCGTGCGGTTCGGCATCGGCGGCGCAGTGACACCGGAGTCCTGGGCCGGAGCCGCCGCGGTCGCGGCGAAGGGCGCGGTGGTGTCGCCCCCCTCGGGGTTGTCCTTGATGCGGACTTCCTTCTTCACGGAGATCGTCGCCTTCTCGATGTTCGAGGCGCCGAGGCTGCGGAGGTAGTAGGTCGTCTTGAGACCGGTGTGCCAGGCCGCGCGGTACATGTGGCTCAGCGTCTTCAGGTCCGGCGTCTTGATCCAGAGGTTCACGGACTGGGCCTGGTCGATCCACTTCTGGCGACGCGAGGCGGCCTCGATGATCCAGCGGTGGTCGATGTCGAAAGCCGTGAGGTACTTCGCCTTCAGGTCAGCCGGGACGGTGTCGATGTCCTTCAGTTCGCCGTCGAAGTACTTCAGGTTGTCGATCATCTCCTGGTTCCAGAGGCCGCGGGCCTTGAGGTCCTTCACGAGGAAGGGATTCAGGACGATGAACTCGCCGGAGAGGTTGGATTTGACGAAGAGGTTCTTGTAGGTCGGCTCGATGCAGGGCGAGGTCGCCGTGATGTTCGAGATCGTGGCGGTCGGGGCGATGGCGAGGACGTTGCTGTTGCGCATGCCCTGCTGGGCGATCTTCGCGCGCAGGGGCGTCCAGTCCATCTTGCCGCCGCGCGGCACTTCCACCTGCACGCCGCGTTCCTGCTCGAGGAGGTCGAGCGTGTCCTGGGGCAGCAGACCGCGGTCCCACTTGGAACCCTTGTAGGAGGAGTACGGCGCGCGCTCCGCCGCGAGATCCGAGGAGGCCTCGTAGGCGTAGAAGGCGATGGCCTCCATCGCCTCGTCGTTGAACTCGACCGCCTCGGACGAGGCGAAGGCGTGGCCGCGAAGATAAAGGGAGTGCGCGAGGCCCATCACGCCGAGCCCGATCGGACGGTGGCGGCGATTGGAGGTCTCGGCGGCCTTCGTCGGGTAGAAATTGATGTCGATGACGTTGTCGAGCGCGCGGACCGCCATGCGGATGGTTTCGCGCAGCTTCTTGTGATCGAGATTACCGTCGGGCAGCAGGTGCGTCTCGAGGATGACCGAGCCCAGATTGCAGACGGCGGTCTCGTCCTGCGACGTGTTGAGCGTGATCTCGGTGCAGAGATTGGAGGAGTGGATGACACCCACGTGGTCCTGCGGGGAACGGATGTTGCAGGCGTCCTTGAAGGTGATCCAGGGATGACCGGTCTCGAAGAGCATCGAGAGCATCTTTTTCCAGAGCTCGAGCGCCTCGATCTTCTGGCCCTGGCTTTTGCCCTCCTCGGCGAGCAGCTCGTAGTGCACGTAGCGCTCCTCGAATTTCTTGCCGTAGAGCTCGTGCAGGTCGGGCGTCTGGTTGGAGCGGAAAAGCGTCCAGGTGCCGCGGGCCTCCATGCGCTTCATGAACAGGTCGGGAATCCAGTTCGCCGTGTTCATGTCGTGCGTGCGG
>CALFNJ010000222.1 GCA_937902865.1 uncultured Opitutaceae bacterium | reverse complement strand
GATAGGAGCGCCGTTTCTTGTCCTGCCCCGGCAGCGGGAAATCGCCTTCGGCGGAAATCGCCACGACCTTTTCGTCGAGCGTCGCGAGAGGCAGGGTGAGGTTCACGTAGGTGCCGGCGGTCGTCGCGGCGCTGTGGATCGGCTGGCCGTTGACCGTGATCGAAAGCTTGCCGGCGCTGCCGCTCGCCCAGCCGGGCATTTCCAGCTGGAGGTCGAGCACCTTGGGGGTGTCGGTCGCGGGCAGGTGGAACGTCACGCCTTTCGCGGCCCAGCCATCGACGTCGATGCCCTGGATCTGGAAGGCGTCGTTGACCCGATCGGTGGTGGCGATGACCGGGGTGAGATCCGCGACCGGATGCACGCTCAGCTCGCTGATGAAGGCGGTCAGGTGGCGCGCGTCGATTTTGCCGTAGGTCTCGGCCTTGTTGAAGGACAACTCGATCCGGGTGACGTCACAGTCCGCCGGGACGAAGCTATTGATCGTGAACGTGCCCGAGTGGAGCAGGTTCGGCTGCGGGGTGCCGCCGTTGATCGTCATCGTCAGGACGACTCCCTCCTTCTGGAACGCCGGCAGGTTGGGAATCACGCCGCGGAACGTCACGACATCGCCCTTTTTCGCGCTGGTCAGGCAGACGTAGGCGCGATCGCCGAGCCAGCCGTCCTCGAAGAGGCCGCTGTATTCGAGACCGGGGTTGTTGTAGAGATCGTCCGGCAGCTTGGAGATGCGGGCGGGGCGCTTGAGGTGGCGGTACTGGTCCTCCGTCACGATGGAGATGTCGCGCGTGAAGCCGTCGAGACGACGGTCGTCCAGGTTGTACTTGAGGCCGTAGAGGCGCATCAGGCCGGTGACCTCCTTGCGGATCATCTGCGGCTCCTCGCCGAGATCGAGGGCGAGGTAGCTGAGGCCCTCGAAGATCTGGGGCTTGAGCGGCTGGGAGAAGATGCGCGCGCTGCCGGAGCCGACAAAATTCACCGGATAATTGTCATCGCCGATGATCGTCGCCCCGGGCGGCAGATACGAGCGCTCGCCGCCGAGGGAGGTGCGGGTGAAGTCGATCATCATGCGGATGTTCTCGGTGGGATTGAGCACCTGGAACAGCGCGTACGGCCCGGTGCCGTGGAAGGAGCGCTTGCCGCCGCTGATCGACTCCCGTTCGCGCTGGAAGAAGGCGGCGCGGTAGCGGGCGGAAGAGTAGTAGTGCGGGCCCTTTTCCGAATGGATGAAGACCAGGCGGTCCTGCACCTGATCGAGCGGCTTGTACATGTAGACCGCCTGTTCCCGCCAGCCGGTCTCCTCGCCGATCGAGGCGGCGAATTTGTTGAAATGGTCGTACTTGGTCTGCAGCGCGACGAAGAGCGGATGCTGGTAGTTGAGGTGGCGGAAGCTCGTTTCCGACCAGGAGTTGTCGATGGATTTCATCGGCATCATGTTGTAGGCGGCGACGTTCCCCTTCATCAGCTCGTCCGGCAGCATCCAGCGGAGCAGGCGGAGCGGGCGGAGCATCTGGCTGCGCTTGTCGCCGTATTCCGGCGCGGGATTACGGAGGAAATCCAGCGGGGCGATGTTCGCCACGTTGTCCATGTAGTTTCGGCTGAGAAAGCGCGTGTCGGTGCCGATCGTGTACATCGCCAGCATCTTGGCGCTGACGACGTTGGTGATGTCGCTTTCGATCGCGTCGTACTTCACGTCCGCCGGCGGCTTGAAGGCGACTCCGTGCTCGGACACGCCGACGACCTCGGTCAGGCCGCCGCCGACGTCACCGATACTGGAGCGCACGTAGTAGTGGTGGCTGTAGACCGTGGCGCCGAAGTAAATCACGAGCGCGACCGCGGTGGCGCGGCGCCAGCTGCGTTCCCGGAACCAGAGCAGGCCCTGGGCGAGGAAGAAGGCGACGACCGGCTGGGCGAACATGCCGAGCTTGAAGAGGCCGAAGTCCTGGCCCTTGAAAAAGAGATAGAAGCCGAGCGGGATCATGATGATCCCGAGCACGGCGACCGGAATGCCCTTGATCACGCCGAGCGCGGTGCGGATGAGGAGGACGATCAGCAGCAGCCCGCCGAGCAGGATGGTGATCGACATCAGCGGGTCGGTGCCGACGACGCCGAACGGATGCAGGCCGAAGATCATCGGCAGGAACGAGGGCACAAGCGTCCACGGGAACAGCACCAGCCCGTCGATCTGCGCGAGGTCGGCCATGGCGCCGAGGCCGGCGGAGCCGAGCGACTGCAGGATCAGCGTGTTGATGAACTGATACGTGTTGAAGCCCATGATCAGGAACGTCAGGGCGGCGATGATCGCGATGCGGCGGGCGTACAGCTTGATGCCCGCGGGGTGGGCGTAGCGCAGGTAAAGCGCGTAGACCAGGATGCTCAGGCCGATGAACGGGGCGACCTCGGGGTAGGTGATGCCCATGGAGGCGACGAGGAGTCCGGTGGCGAACAGCGTGTTCCAGGCGAAGCGCGCCTCCCGCAGCAGGAGCGAGCAGGCGCTGATCAGCAGCGCGATGCCGCCGACCTGGGCGATGAGCTGATAAAGCGTGCCGAGGCTGAAGAGCGGGCTGATGGCGAGCAGGCCGACGGCCCAGAGCGCCAGGCGCCGGTAGCGGCCCCGGTAGAGGACGAGGGCGGCCAGGGCGCACATCTGGACCAGGCTCAGCGCGAAGATCACCGGCATGAACACCTGGTGCGGATTCAGGCCGGTGACCGAGCAGGTCCAGGCCAGCAGCATTTCGCTGCCCGGGCGGATCTGCTGCAGCGCGTGCATGAACCAGAAGTGCTGGCTGTAATCAGTGCCTTCCAGCTGGGTCTGCTCGGGCAGGAAATAGTAGCCGTTATCGAGGAAGCGTTCGGCGGCGAGGGTGTAGTTCGCCATGTCGTCGTTGCCGTAGCTGATCCAGTTGAAGCCGAAGCGGAACATCGGCCAGCCGGTGTACCCGAGGTACACCAGCAGGATCAGGATGAAGGGCAGCAGTTGGCGGAAGGGGAACGTCGGACGGCGCCAGATGAAAACGACCAGCGAAGCGACCAGCAGGCCGCCGGTGATCCAGGGACCGTAGGGGCGGATCGGATGGCCCCACTTGCTGATGCCGTTGATGAACAGGATCGTGATGCCCATGCCCATCGTGGGCGCGAGGAACCAGCTCCAGAGCGCACCAAAGCGGACCTTCAATCCGCTCAGCACCGCCTGGCCCACGACGGTGAAAAAGATGAAAATGCCGACGATTAAGAGGAGCGGGAGCATGAAAGGAGAAAGGGATGCGTCAGAGAGAGGGGG
>CALFNJ010000221.1 GCA_937902865.1 uncultured Opitutaceae bacterium | reverse complement strand
CGACGAAATCAAGGCGCGCATCGAGGCGGCCAGCGGCAAGGAAGTGCCGAAGGTCCAGTACACGGTCGGCGAGGAAGTGAAGATCAACGACGGCCCGTTCGCCAATCTCAACGGCCGCATCGACGAGATCGATCCCGCCCGCGGCAAGCTCAAGATTTCCGTCTCGATCTTCGGGCGCTTCACGCCGGTCGAGCTCGAGTACTGGCAGGTCCAGCGCGTCACCGAATGATTCATTGATTTCCGATTTTCACTTTCCGATTTCCGGCGATCGCCGCAGCGGGAAGAGGAAAATCAAAGCATCCACCTCCAACATTTTTCATCATGGCCAAGAAGATCCAAGGTTACATCCGCCTCCAACTCCCCGCCGGTGCCGCCAATCCCGCGCCGCCGGTCGGTCCCGCGCTCGGCGCGCAAGGCGTCAACATCATGGCGTTCTGCAAGGAGTTCAACGCGAAGACCAAGGACCAGTCCGGCATGATTCTGCCCGTGGTCATCACGGTCTTCTCGGACAAGAGCTTCACGTTCATCCTCAAGTCGCCGCCCGCTTCGATTCTCCTGAAGAAAGCCGCCAACATCGCCAGTGGTTCGGCGAAGCCGAATCAGGACAAGGTCGGCAAGGTGACCAAGAAGCAGCTCGCCGAAATCTATCGCATCAAGATCAAGGATCTCAACGCCAAGGATGAGGCGGCGGGTATCAAGATCATCGCCGGCACCGCCCGCAACATGGGCATCGAAGTCCTCGACTGATTTTTAGTTTAGTCATCAACCGAAAACTCACCGCGGGAGTCCTTCCCAGGACGCTTGCACCGCAAGGAGTCATCAATGGAAAAACACAGCAAACGCTACCGTAGCGCCGTCAAGGTCGCTGATCTCACCAAGGAATACCCGCTCAAGGAAGCGGTGGACATCCTGGCCAAATTCCCGAAAGCCAAGTTCGACGAGACCGTCGAACTTTCGTTCCGCCTCGGCGTCGATGCGACCGCCGGCGAACAGATGGTGCGCGGCACCACGCCGCTCCCGAACGGCTCGGGCAAGAAGGTGCGCGTGCTCGTCTTCACGGACGATCCGCAAAAGGCCATTGCGGCGGGCGCGGATCATGCCGGCTTGCAGGACATGATGGCGAAGATCAACGAAGGCTGGCTCGATTTCGATGTCGCCATCGCCACCACGGAAGCGATGAAGACGGTTCGTACGATCGCTCGCGTCCTTGGTCCGAAGGGTCTTATGCCGAATCCGAAGAGCGGCACGGTGACGGACGACATTCCCGCCGGCATCAAGGCCGTGAAGGCCGGCCGCGTGGAGTTCAAGATGGACAAGGCCTGCAACATCGGTGTCGGCGTCGGCAAGCGCTCGTTCACCGCCGAACAGATCCTCGAGAACGCCCAGGCGGTCCTCGATGCGGTGGGCAAGTCCAAGCCGACCTCCTTCAAGGGCGGCAATTTCATCAAGTCGGTCGCGATCTGCTCGAGCATGAGCCCGGGCGTGCGCGTCGCTTCGACGGAGTTCAGCAAATATTAAAAAGGAGCACCGACCATGAGAGCCGAAAAAAATTACCTGATCGCCGAGGTGGAGAGCCACCTCAAGAAGTCTGACTACGTCATCCTCGCCAATTTCACGAAAGTGACCGTTTCCGAGGTCGCCGAACTTCGTTCGCGCCTCGCGGCCGAAAAGGCCGAGTTTCACGTCGTAAAGAACAGCTCGCTGCGCGTCGCGGCCAAGGCCCTTGGCCTACCCGATGTCGGCACCGCCCTCACTGGCCCGACTGCTGTCGTGGTCGGTGGCAAGAATTCCGCGGGCGTCGCCAAGATCCTGAAGAAATTCTTCGACGAGAAGCAGAAGCTCGAGGTGAAAGTCGGCGTGATGGACAAGAAGCTGGTGACGGCTTCCGACCTCGCGAAGATGGCCGATCTGCCTTCGTTCGAAGCGCTGCGTTCGCAGCTGCTCGGTCTATTCTCCCAGAACGCCGCGGCTTTCGTGCGCGTTCTCGACGCCAAGGTCAAAAAGGAGCAGCCCGCTGCTCCGGCGGCCTGATTTCCAACCTTTATTTTTCAACCCATTTCCGGCGTCAGCCGGAGAACATCCAAAAAGGCAGGCTAGGGGATACGTCTCTTAAACGCGTCTCACTTCCCGAGACCGCTAGTCGCCGTAGGAAAAAAGAACATGAGCAACATCACAGACGATCAAGGCATCGAGTGGCTGAACAGCAAGACGGTCATCCAGCTCGCTGAGCTGGTTAAAACTCTCGAGGGCAAGTGGGGCGTGTCCGCCGCTGCGGCGGTCGCCGTCGCGGCCCCGGGTGCTGGCGCCGCTGGTGGCGGTGCGGCCGCGGCCGAGGAAAAGACCGAGTTCACCGTTGTCCTCGTTGACGGCGGCGCGAACAAGATCGGCGCCATCAAGGAAGTCCGTGCCATCACCGGCCTGGGCCTCAAAGAGGCGAAGGATCTGGTCGAGGGCGCTCCGAAGCCCGTCAAGGAAGGCGTCGCGAAGGCCGAGGCCGAGGAAATCAAAAAGAAACTCGAGGCCGCCGGCGCCAAGGTCGAGCTCAAGTAAGCCCGCTTGGCGTTTCTCCGCGCACATTTCCCGCATTCTTCGGGACAGGCCGTGTCCAGTCGCGGCCTGTCCTTTGCCTTTTCTCCATTCCGTTCTTTTTTGGTCCGCTGACGCCCTTTCCGGCGCCAGCGCATTCGCTATTTTCCGCTGCTTCCACTCATTCAACCGGGACATCTCATGGCCGACCGCACTCACATCGAACGCACGAACTTCGGCAAGCTTCGCGAAGTCATCCAACCGCCGAACCTGATCGAGATCCAGATCACGTCCTACCTCGATTTCCTCCAGAAGGGCATCCCGGACAAGCAGCGCAAGCCCCAGGGTCTCGAGGCGGTTTTCCGCGAGGTATTCCCGATCGAGAGCTATGACGGCCGGCTCGTGCTCGAGTACGTGTCGTACACCCTCGGTGATCCGAAAAACACCGAGATCGAGTGCATCCGCGAAGGTATCACCTACTCGGTTCCGCTCTACGTGAAGCTGCGCCTCCGCGAGGAGGACTTCATCAAGGACGAAGAAATTTACATGGGTGAAATCCCGATGGTGACCGAGCGCGGCTCGTTTATCATCAACGGCGCCGAGCGTGTCGTGGTTTCCCAGCTGCACCGTTCGCCCGGCATCGCTTTCGAGGTCACGCCGCATCCGAACGGCAAGCTGCTGCACTCCTTCCGCATCATCCCCGATCGCGGCACCTGGCTTGAAGTGCAGTTCGACAACAACGACCTGCTGTATGTCTATCTCGACCGTCGTCGTCGTCGCCGCAAGTTCCTCATCACGACCCTGCTGCGCGCCATCGGCTACAGCTCGGACATCGACCTGCTGAATCTCTTCTACGAGATCAAGGATCTCAAGGTTTCCAAGGCCCTCGACATGGAGAATGTCTCCACGCTTGTCCTGGTCGAGGACGCCATCGACGCCCAGAAGGGCGTCGTGCTCGCGCGCGCCTTCGAGCCGCTCACCAAGGCGATCGTTCGCACGTTTGAGAAGCATGATATTTCCTCGATCCGCGTCATCGACACCGCGGTCGATGAGGGTGCGCTGATCCGCGCGCTGAAGAAAGATCCGACCCGCAACGAAGAGGAGGCTCTCAAGGAAATCTACAAGCGCCTCCGCCCGGGCGAGCCGCCGACCACGGCGAACGCCAAGGCCCTCCTCAAGCGGCTCTTCTTCGATCCCAAGCGTTACGACCTCGGCCGCGTCGGCCGTTACAAGGTCAACCAAAAGCTCGGTCTCAAGACCAGCCTCGAGCAGCGCATTCTCGAGTCCCAGGATATCGTTTTCGCCACGAAGTACCTCGTTCGCCTGAAGAAGGGCGAGGGCGTGGTTGACGATATCGATCACCTCGGCAGCCGCCGTGTCCGTACCGTGGGCGAACTGCTCGCCAATCAGTGCCGCGTGGGCCTCGCCCGCACGGAGCGCTTGGTGCGCGAGCGCATGACGATGTACGACCAGAGCGTCGACTCGATCACTCCGCAGAAGCTCATCAACCCGAAGGCGCTGACGACGGTCATCCGCGATTTCTTCGCGCGCAGTCAGCTCTCGCAGTTCATGGACCAGATCAACCCGCTCGCCGAGGTGACGCACAAGCGCCGCCTGTCCGCGCTTGGGCCGGGAGGTCTCAATCGCGAGCGCGCCGGCTTCGAGGTGCGCGACGTGCACCCGTCACACTACGGCCGCATCTGCCCGATTGAAACGCCTGAAGGCCCGAACATCGGTCTGATCAATTCGCTTTCGACCTACGCGCGAGTGAACGAATTCGGTTTCATCGAAACGCCGTACCGCCTCGTCAAGGAGGGCCGCGTTTCGGACAAGATCGAGTATCTCACCGCCGACCAGGAAGAGGGCAAAGTCATCGCCCAGGCCAACGCCGAAATCGACGACAAGAATTACTTCGTCGGCAAGGTGACGGTGCGGAAGGACGGCGAGTTCCTCGAAGTCCCCGCTTCCGAAGTCGACTTCATGGACGTGTCGCCGAAGCAGGTCATCTCGATCGCGGCTGGCATGATCCCCTTCCTCGAGCACG
>CALFNJ010000220.1 GCA_937902865.1 uncultured Opitutaceae bacterium | reverse complement strand
TTGTGCTCGTCGGGCACGGTGGCTTCCCGCAGGGCGTGCTCGACGGCGCCGAGCTGATCATGGGCACCCAGCAGGGCGTCCATGCGGTGGGTCTGCGTCCGGACCAGGATCCCGGCGAGGTCGTCGAGGAGGTACGCGAGCTGAGGACGACACCCACCGGGGACCTGCCCGTGCTGCTGCTCGTCGACCTCTTCGGCGGCAGCCCGGGCAACTCGGTGGCCACCCTCCTCCGCGACCCAGCGGTGGAGATGGTCACGGGTCTCAGCCTGCCGAGGGTGCTCGAGGTGCTCAACCGCAGGCGCAAGGCCGGCGCGGACATGACCGCGCTGGCGGCGTACGCCGTCGCTGCGGGTACGGCGGGCGTCGTCGACGTGGGCGCGAAGCTGCGCTCGTGACCGCTGACGACCGGTCAGTCGGGCTGGCGGCGGGCGTGCATGACGACCTCGTAGCGGTCGCCGCGGTAGACCGACGAGGCGAACTCCAGCACGTCGCCCGCCGACACAGCCCGATCCCGCGTGATCGGTTGCCCTCCCAGCCGCACCAGCCCCGCGTCGAACGAGCGCTGGAACGCCGCCCGGCTATGCTCGGGAAACGCGATCGAAAGAATCTTGTCCGCCCGGGCGCGGTAAATCCCCGGAAGGACGGTGTAGGTTTGGGACATCGGCAAAAGGTCGGTGGCGATCGCTCTCTTTCTGGGGCGACAAAACCCCGCCGGCAAGCAGGCTCCTCTCGGCCCCAACCCCACCGGCATTTCACCACAGAGGCACAGAGACACGGAAGAAAACTCCCAAGCCCAATTTTCAAACGCCAAAGATATTTTCATGGGCCTCCCTCGCGCGACGGCATCCGCCGAGCCATCCACACGGAAAAGAACCTGGCTCGTCCTCCGCGCCCTCCCCTCCCCTCCGTGCCCTCCGCGCTCCCCAAACTCTCCATCCATCCCTTTCTACCCGCTTCCTCTCATCCCTGCTCCCCAGCTCCGGGCTTAGGGCCGTCTCCGTGCCTCAGTGCCTCTGTGGTGAAATGCCGAAATCATCTTCTCTGCGATTTTCTGACGGATATCCCCTCGGTGGCGTATAGCTAAGGTGAAACCAGCCATGACGGATGAATCCACAGAGCTTCTCACTTACGCCAAGACCGGCTCCGAGGACGCCTTTGCCGCCCTCGTGCAGCGTTACCTCCCGGTCGTCTATGCCTCGGCCCTGCGGCGCGTCGGCGGCGATGTCCACCGGGCGCAGGACGTCACCCAGATGGTCTTCGCCGCGCTCGCGCGCAACGCCGCCAGCCTCGCCCACCATCCGAACCTCATCGGCTGGCTGTTCACGACCACGCGCTATCTCGGCGCCAAGGCCCGGAACGCCGAACAGCGGCAGCGGACGCTGCCTCGGGAGGCGGAGATGATCGCCCCCGAGCCCTCCCCGCTCGCGAGCGGAGCCTCCGAGCAGCTGCATTCGGTCCTCGATGATCTCGTCGCCGAACTGAAGGAAGTCGACCGCCGTGCGATTCTGCTGCGGTTCTACCGGGGACTGCGGCTCGCTGAAATCGGCCGCGAGCTCGGCCTCAGCGAAAACGCGGCGCAGAAGCGGCTCGAACGGACGCTGGAGCAGCTGAAGGACAAGCTCTCCCGGCGCGGGGTGACGTCCACCGCCGCCGCCATCGCGGTCGCGCTCGAAGCCCAGAGCCTGATCGCCGTGCCGGCGGGACTGGCCGCGGCCTCCACCGGCGCCGCCGTCGCCACCGGCTTCGCGGGTTCCGGCCTGTTCGCCTCGCTCGGATTCGCGACATTGACGAAGCTCCATCTCGCGCTCCTCGCGGCGCTGCTGCT
Source organism: uncultured Opitutaceae bacterium (assembly GCA_937902865.1). GTDB lineage: Bacteria > Verrucomicrobiota > Verrucomicrobiia > Opitutales > Opitutaceae > CAIUWA01. The sequence continues at coordinate 16,449 of CALFNJ010000220.1, read as the reverse complement.
CGCCGCCTCCGCCGGCCTGGTCTGGGAACACACCACGATCCGAACACTGCGGGTCACCGTCGACCGCCAAGGCGAGGATTTCCGCGCCCAGCTCGACCGCGAAACCAAGCGGGCAACTCTCGCCGAGGCCCAAACCATCGTCTGGCAAAAGGCCGCGGAGGCCGCGCAAGCCAGGACGGTGGCCTTGTCTTCGGCCGCTCCGCAGTTGATCGATCCGCGCGGACTGATGACTGCGGCGATGAATCGGGCGGAGCAGCTCAAACGGGAAGGGAAAACCGAGGAGGCCCTGCACGAATATCTCCGGGCCTATCGCGCGTTGCGGGAAATTCGCAAGGGCAATACGGGCGTTTCGCTCAACCTGCAGCAATTGGCGCAGGCGATGACAGCCTTGGGACAGACCTTTCCTCCGGCCCTTTCGGATTTGCATGAGTTGCGCGACGAGGCTGTGCGAAAATTTCAGGCCAGCCCAAATGACATGGAAGTGGCCCAGGAAATTGCCCAGCTCAACCACCGTCTCAGCGAGGACAACGCCACGCTCGCGCTCTACGATTCGTTGCCGCGCGAATCCGGCATCCGGCAGGCGCTCGCCCAGCCGCTTCGCGATGCGCTGATCGAAGCGCACCGTTATGACGAGGCGCTGACCGGACAGTCCTTCGGCAATATGCTTCAAAGCCTGGAGCAAAATAGCCCGAGCTTCGCTCGCTCCGGACCCACCTACCGCGATCTCGTGATCCGCCGGGTCGCGAGCGATATCGAGGTGCTCGCCGGGGCGGGCAAAAGCAATGAAGCCCGCGTGCTGATCGAGAAGCTGCTCACCCTCGACGCTTCCGAGGCCACTCGGACGATTTTGAAAGAACGCCTCGACCGGGCGGGCGCGGGCTCGCTCCTGCCTTCCCGCTAGCCGCGACGGCATCGTCCGTGATTCCGCGCGGCGCTTTCCCGCCTCGCCCTCGCTTCTTCCCCATGAATGTTGCCTCCGCTCCCTCCGCCACCAACGCCGACGTCCAGGCCCTGCGCGACGTCCCCGGGCTCTACGCCCGCCTGCAGGGCGAACTCGCCAAGCGCGTCATCGGCCAGGAGATCGTGATCCGCGATCTCTTCGTCGCGCTGCTGGCCCAGGGCCATTGTCTCATGGTTGGCGTGCCCGGCCTGGCCAAGACGCTGCTCGTCAAATCCCTCGCCGAGGCGAGCGACCTCACCTTTCGCCGCATCCAGTTCACGCCTGACCTGATGCCGAGCGACATCACCGGCTCCGAGATTCTCGAGGAACTCGAGGACCGCCGCCGCAGCTTCCGCTTCACCTCCGGCCCGGTGTTCACCCAGTTGCTGCTCGCCGACGAAATCAATCGCGCGCCGGCCAAGACCCAGTCCGCCCTGCTCGAGGCGATGGAGGAGCGCCGCGTCACCACCGCCGGCGTGACCCGCGACCTGCCGAAACCGTTCTTCGTCCTCGCGACCCAGAATCCCATCGAGCAGGAAGGCACCTATCCGCTGCCCGAGGCGCAGCTCGACCGCTTCATGTTCTCCCTGCGCCTGGGCTATCCCAGCGCCGCCGCCGAAGCGCAGATCCTCCAGGCGACCACGGGCGCTCCGCCCGCCGCTCTCGAAAAAGTCTGCACCGCAGAAAAGCTGCTCGAGTTGCAGCAGGTCGTGCGGCGGATTCACGTTCCCGCCAGCGCCGCCGAGTTCGCCGTCCGCTTCGCGCAGGCCACGCGGCCCGATGGCGGTTCCGCTCCCGCGGTGGTGAAGCGCTGCGTGCAATGGGGCGCCGGCCCTCGCGCGACCCAGGCGCTCGCGCTCGCGGCCAAGGTCACCGCGGCGCTCGACGGCCGCTTCAATTGCTCCGCCGCCGACATTGCGGCTTCCGCCAAGGTCGTGCTGCGTCACCGCCTCGTGCTGAACTATCGCGCCGAAGCGGACCGCATCGATGCCGACCGTCTCGTGGAGGAACTGCTGCAAGCGGTGAAGCCGTAATCGGCGTTACTTTCGGCCTTCCCGCCGTGAGCCAATCCGCTCCGATCGCCCCGCCCATGTTCGCTCCGCTGGACATGGCGGAACTGGCGGCCCTCACGTCGCTGCCGCTGCGCGCGCGCTGCCTCGCCGACGCGGTTGGCGCGGGCCGGCACCGCAGCCGGCGGCGCGGGGCGAGCGTCGAGTTCGCCGACTACCGCGATTATCATCCCGGCGACGATCTCCGGCGCGTCGACTGGCGCCTGCTCGCCCGCACGGATCGCGCGCACCTGCGCGAAGCCCACGAGGAGACGCCGATGCGTGTCCTGCTGCTGCTCGATGTCTCCGCCTCGATGAACTACGCCAGCCGGCCCAAGCTGATGACCAAGCTCGACTACGGCCGGAGCGCACTCGCGGCGCTTTCGCTCGTCGTCCGGCGCCAGCGCGACGCGGGCGGCATCGGGCTGCTCGCCGAGGAACTGTCCGGCTATCTGCCGCCCAGCAGTTCGCCCGGACGGCTGCGCTCGCTCTGGGCGACGCTCGAGACCCCCGCGTCGTCCCGTCAAACGCCTCTGGCGCGCACGCTCGCCCAGGCTGCCGATGCCGCGCCGCGCGCCTGCCTCTTCGTGATCGCCAGCGACTTCTACGAGGAGGCCGATGCGATCGCCGACGTGATCCGGCGTCTGCGCTTCGAAGGCCACGACGCCCTGGCGCTGCATCTCGCCGATCCCGAGGAGGAGGATTTCACCTTCTCGGATCCCGCCCAGTTTCAGGATCCCGAGACCGGGAGCGAATGGCCGCTCGATCCACCTGCGGCCGCGGCGGCGTATCGCGCGGCGTTCGCGGCGCATCGGGTCCGGATCCACGATCTCTTCCTCGAAAACGGCTTCGCCCATCTTTCGCTCCGAACCGATGTCGCGCCGGTGGACGCGCTCAGCGCCTATCTCGCCGTCCGCGCCGGCCGGAGCTGACCGGGATCGACCATGAACTGGCTCTTTCCCGAATTCCTCGCCGGCGCCTTCGCGGTGGGACTTCCGCTGCTCCTGCACCTGCTGCGCCGCTGGCCGCGGCGCCCGGTGGTCTTTCCTTCGCTTCGCTTTCTCAACGCCGGCAAACGCTCGAGCGACAACCTCTGGCAACGCCTGTGCCGCTGGCTCGTGCTGCTGCTCCGCTGCCTCGTCTTGGCGCTGCTGGCCGCCGCCTTCGCCCGGCCTTTTTTTGAGAACCGCGACCTCACGCGCCCCAACCGCGCCGTGGCGATCGTCGTCGACAATTCGTTCAGCCTCCAATCCGGCCGTCGCTGGGACGACCTGCGCCAGTGGGCCCGGGAAAAAGTCGGTGACCTGGCGGAAGGCGACAAGGTCGGCCTCATGCTCATGGCGCCCCAGCCCTCGTGGGTGATCGCTCCCACCGTCGACACCACCCGCCCGCTCGAGGCGCTGGCCGGGCTCTCCCCCGGCTGGCTCACCGCGCGTGCCGAGCCGGCGCTGCGCATGGCGGGCGATGCGCTCGCCGCGTTGCCCGCCGATCGCCGCGAAATCATCCTGGTCAGCGACGAGCAGCGTCTCACGTGGTCGGGCTCGGATTTCGGGCGCAAGCTGCCGCCGGGCGTAACCGTCACTTCCTCACCGATTCCACCCGCACCCGCTCGCCAGGCTGCCGTCCTCCCGCCGATCCTGACCACGACCGAGCGGGGCCTTCGCGCCACCGTCACGGTGCGCAATTTCACCGGCCGACAAACCCGGACGCTCAGCCTCTACCGCAACGATCCCGCGATCTCCACTGGGGACGCGACCTCCCGGTCGCGTGACGGCGACCAGGAGGTCGCCGCCCCATTTTCTCCTTCCGCCAATCCCTCACCTTCCCCTCGCCCGCTCCGCGTGGAGAAGCTCGAGCTCGAGCCGCAGGAAACGCGCACGGTGGAGATCGACCTGCCCGGCCCGACCGATCACGCGTTCTGGCTGCGCTGCCGCCTCGATGCCGACGACCTCGCCGCGGACGACTCGGCCTACGCCGTCTGGCAGCCGAGCAGCGAAGGCCCGGTGCTGCTCGACGCGGCGGCGCCCGGAGCCGACGCCGATTTCGCCGGCGTGGCGCTCGCCTCCGCGGCGAATCTCCCGCCCGCCTTCACGCTCATGGCGCCGCCCGCCGGCAAATGGCCCGCGCGCGCCGTCGCGGTGCTGCGCAACGACGGTTCATTTTCCGGCGCCGCCGCCGCCAACCTGGATGCGTTTCTCGCCGACGGAGGCTCCGCGCTGATCTTCGCGAGCGGCGGTCCCGCGCAGTCGGCCTGGCTCGCCGTTCATCAGGTGACGTTTTCCCCGCTGCCACGCCGGACCGAATCCTGGCCGGTGCACGACTGGGCGATGGGCCATGCGCTCGTGGCGGCGCTCAGCCAGCGCCGGCTGCAGATGCTGCTCGGCTGGGAGTTCACGCAGGGCTGGTCGATGCCGGCGCAGGCAGTCGAGCCGCTCGCGCACTGGTCGGACGACGCGGCCGCCATCGGCGAAATCCGGGTCGGCCCAGGACGAGTGCTGGCCTGCGGCTTCATTCCCGACCGGCGCGCGGGAGACTGGCCGGTGACGCCTTCGTTCCTGCCGTTCCTGCATCAGGCGGTCACGTATCTCTTCCACGCCCAGCAGGTGACGGCCGTGACCGGCCTGACCGGTCAGACGCTCCCGCTGGAAGGGCCTGCCGGCCGCTGGCACGGCGTCGAAGGCCCGGCCGCGGGGGTGACGGAGACCGAGCTCTCCGGCGCCGTGACGCCGCTGCTGCCCGGTATCTATGAATTCACGCAGGACAAGGATCGGAAGCTTTTCGCCGTGAATGTCCCCGCCGAGGAAAGCGACCTCGCGTCTTGGACGGCAGGCACGCCCTGGCTCGGGCTGATCTCGGCGGAGCCGGCGCCCGAGGCGAAAATTCCCCGCGTCCAAATCGCGGCGACCGAGGCCGAGCAGCGCGCGCCGCTCTGGTGGTGGGCCGTTGCCGCTGCAGCGTTGCTCGTGCTCGCGGAACTCAGCCTCGCCAACCGCACCGTCCGATGAAGCCCGCCTCGTTCATCGAAGTCTTCCTGCGCCGCCAGCGGCGCCGTTCGCGCGGCACGCTGCTGCTATGGTCCGCCGCCGCGGCGCTCGCCCTGCCCGCCTGGGTCGGAGGCGTGCAACTCGGCTGGTTCGCCGCGAGCCGCTTCTGGGCGGCCCTGCCCGGCGTGCTCTCGCTCTGGCTGCTGGTTCGCTGGTATCGCCGCGTGCGCCATCTGGACGGACACGCGCTCGCGCAGGAGATCGATGCACGCTGGGCGCTGCGCGCGCGGATTGAGTCGACGGTGGAACTCGCGCTCACGTCCTCGGCGATGGCCGTCGAACAGCGGGCCGACGCTACGCGGCAACTCCGCGAACACCGGCCCTTCGGCACCCTCGCCTGGGTGGGCAGCATCGCGTGCACGTGGCTGCTGCTCGGCCTGATCGGATTTGAACAGGTGCTCCTGCATCGACCACCGCCGCCGTCGCCGTTTCAAGCCACCGCGATCCGTCCAGCTCCGGCCCGTCGGCCCGTCGTCGCTCCGCCCGAGGAGCCGCTGCAGGCGGCGATCACCTGGACGAGCCCGGCGCATTCCCTCCAGGCCAGGATCAACGAGGAGATCCCGCTCCTCGCGCATGCCACCTCGAACAAGGGCTTCCGCGCGATCTCGCTCGAGGTCGCGCTCAACGGCACCCCGCTCCGTTCTTATCCTCTCACCGCCGCCGATCTCGGCGCGCCCGTCCAGTCCAAAAGTAACCCAATAGGTTACATGCTGATCCAGCCGGGAGCGGGCGATCTGAACCTCACACTCTTCCTCGATGAGACCGGAGCGGAGGTCGGCGACGTGGTGTCCTACTTTCTCCGCGGCGAGGCGAATTTCCCTCCGGATTTTCCCGCGGTGAATTCGCCGCTGCAATTTGTCGAGGTGATTCCGGCCGACCCGGCCTTTCACGACGAAAGCCGATTCGGAGCCGAGGCGCAGGAGATGCTGCGGCGATTGCGCGAGCTGAAACAGGCGCAGACGGAATTGATCGGAAGAAATTTCCGGCTCACGCCGCCGTCGCCAGCCGCGCCGGCACGCTCGATCCAGCCCGAAGCCAGCCCCGACGAACTCGCCGAAAACGAAAAGGTCGCAACCGCTCAAACCCAGCTGACCCTGCCGACGGAAGAAGCCCGGAGCTTCGCGATCCGGATTCGCGCCCCGAGCGCGGTCAGCGCCCAGCTCGCCGAGGCCGGGCCGTTCATGACCCAGGCCGGGAGCGCGATCGCCGCCCGGGAAAACGAGCCGGCCGCCGCCCTGCAGGCTCAGGCGCTGGCCCGAATCGTGGCAGCGGAACGGGCCTTCCTCGAAGCACAGGCCAGCCAGGCCGCGGACGCAGATGCGGATTCCGCAGCAGCCGTGGATCCCGTCCAACTGCCGCCGCGCGGCGAGACGCCCGCGGGACGCCTGGAGCAACTCGCCGAGCGAGAGGCCGAGAACAACCGCAAGCTCCAGGAACTCGACTCCGCCTTTGCCGAACTGCCGATGCTGGCAGCCGAGCAGGCGGCCGTTGCGCGGGAACTCGAAAGGCTCGCAGCCGAGCACGCTCTTGTCCCTGACGTGCAGAAAAGCGTGGAGGAGTCGGTCCGGGCCGCAACCGAGGCCGCCCGCCAGCTCGGCCTCGGCGATCCCGCGGCCGCCCGCGCGCCCAGCGCGGAAACGCAGGCCCTGCTGCAGCACGCCGTCGCCGCCCAGGAAAAGGAAGGCCGCGTGGCCAGCAACGCGCTGCTCGCCCAGATTCGCCGCGAGGTCGCAAATGCCGCCCACCGTTCGGATCCTTCGGCCGCGGCCCAAGCAAATGCCCAGGCGCGCCGGGAGTTGCGGGCGGAAGCCAAGCGGCAGCAGCAACAGGGTTCGGCCGACAGCGCGGCTCATTTGGCTGCACTCGCCAACCAGTCGCCGCCTCCCGATGTCGCCGCGACTCCCAGTCCCAGCCCGTCCGATTCCCCTTCCGCTTCCGCCTCCCCTCCGAGCAAATCCGCCGCGTCGCAAGGCCAAGCCGAGAGCACAACTCCGGGCACTCCCCCTCCGGATCCCGTCATCGGCAAATCGTCTTCCGGGCCAAAGCTCCCGCCACCGCTGCAGCCGAGCGGCAGCGGCTATGTCAACACGACCTACGAAGCGAAACTCCAACCCCTCCCGGAGGTCGGCGCCTCGCGGGCCGCCGGAGTGGCCAGGCTCTCGGTCAATCGCCTGACCTCGATCGTTCGTCTCACCGTGAACTTCGGCGGCCTCGGCAGCCGGGAACTGGCCGCCGCCGTTTTCCTCGCGGATTCCGACGGAAAACTCCGGCCGGTCCGCGCCCTCGGCCTCGGCCAGATCTCCAGCCAAACCTGGTCACTCGATTCCAACGGCGAGCTCTCCCTCGCGAAACTGCTGGCCGCGCTCACGTCCGGCGGACTCAGCCTCCGCATCGACACCGCCAACCATCCCGCCGGCGAACTGGAGGGACAATTCGTGTTGCCGGCTGGAAAGGCCGCAGAAGAAAGCGACCACGAGAGCGATGCGGCCGGCGGCGGCTCCGGTCATGGCGGCATGGACGGCAGTGTCATTGCCAACGATTCCGGTGATCGCGAAAGGGGTTCGCAGGCGTCCCCCCACATCCGCGTCCGCGATCAAGCCGGAGCGGCGCCGATCGCGGTCAACAACGGTCCGGCCAAAGACGGGTCGCTGCCGCCCGATCTGGCGTCCGCGGAAACCATCCGGCGGCTGAAAGCTGCCGCGGCCTTGCTCACCGGCCCGAACGACGGTGCCGCCGGCCTGGCGTTGCTGGTGCAGGCCGCCCAGCAGGCACAGGGGTTGGTCGACGATGCCGGCCTGGGCGACACGGCGCATAATCTGGCCCGCGGCGCCGACACGACGACGGTGTCTGACGCGGCGCTCGCCGCGGCCACGCGCAAGACCCTTGCCGACCAGGCCATCGCCTTGGCGAAGACCATCGAGGAATCCCACCCGCCCGTGCGGCGCGACGAATGGACCCGGCGTTTCCGTCCCGAGGACATCGATCCCAACTACCGCAAGCCGGTGGAGGACTACTTCGAACAACTCTCGCGCACCGGCGCCCCCCGCTGATGGCCATGCCACCCGTCGAGGAAATCTCGTGGTTCAGTGCCGGCGGATTCGCGGGCTGGCCGGAGGACGCGGCCTGGCGGACGCTCGCCGTCGCCGGCGCGATCGGCCTTGTTCTCGTCGTCGTCAGCTATCGCCACCTCCTCGTCGCCGTCCCGCCGTGGCGCCGCAGTTTTCTTTGTCTGCTGCGGCTGGCGCTCTGGCTCGGGCTCCTGCTGCTCCTCACGGCGCCGACGCGGATCGAGCGCACCTACGGCCGGCCTGAGCGGCATCCGCGTCCGCTCGCCATTTTGGTCGACCGCTCCGACAGCATGACCGAGCGCGACAATCGTCAGCAGCGCCGGCTCGATGACGCGCTCGCGCAATGGCAGCGCGTCGAGCCGGCGGCGCGCAAGACGTTCGCTCCGGTCACGAGCTACGCCTTCGCGCAGGGTCTGACGCCGATTCCTGACCTCGCGGCTCCGGGCGCGAGCACGATCCCCGGAGATCGCACGGATTTGTTCAGCTCGCTACAGGACGTGCTCGCGCACGCTCCGGCCGGCGGTTGGGGCGGGATTGTCGCTCTCACCGATGGACTCGACACGAGCGGCGCCGATCTGGCCGAGGCGCAGAACGCGACGGCTCGCGCCGCGCTCACGACCGGCACGCCGCTGTTTTTCGTGGTCGGGCGCAATCGCGCGATCGAGCCCGCGTTCTTCCATCTCCGGGAGTTCAACGCCCCCGTGCGGGCGGAGCCGCATTCGCTGGTGCGGCTCGATGCGGTGTTCGAGAGTTATCAGACGGCCGCGTCCACGCTGCCGGTCCAACTCACAGTGACCGGCAAGACGAGGGATGCCGGTTCCATCCGGCTCGAAGCCGGCCGGCATCTCGAAAACTGGGCCGTCCAAGGCGCCGCCGAGCAGCCGGGCACCCTCACGTTCGAGCTGCAGGCGGGCGCGGAAAAGGCGCGAACCGAAGTGAAAGTCGCGAGCCCGCATGCCAACGGCATCCTCTACGTCCAGGGCGTGCTCGACTGGGACTACCGTTTCCTCGCCGACATCCTCAAGCGCAACCAGGGCTTCACGCTCACGCCCGTATTCGCTTTTCCCTTCCCGCCCACAGCGCGGCCGCCGAGCGTCCTGTCCGAGCTGCCGTCCCCCGAACAGCTCTCTTCCTTCGGCGTGATCGTCCTGGCCAATGTCCCCGCCCGCCAGATCCCGCCCGACCGCCAGGCTGCGATCAGCCGCTGGGTGAACGACGGCGGCGTGCTGATCTGCCTGATGCCCAACGATGCCGCCACGCGGGGCTTTTCCGGCAGCGAACTCGAGAAGGCCCTTCCGGTCGTTTTCCGGCCGGCCGGACCCGGCGGAATTTCGCCCACCCCGGAAACGCCTCACGCCAAGCTGACGCCGGCCACATGGGAAACGAGCCCGCGGACCCAGGAGATCTTTGGCGCGAATCCCGAAGCCAGTCTCGCGGACCAGGCGCCGCGCTTCACCACCGTGGCCCATGTCGAACGGGCCAAACCCGGCGCCGAGGTCCTCGCCCGGCATCCGTCCGAAGCCGGCCGCGACGGCGCCAGGGCGATCCTCCTCGCCATCCAGCGTTACGGGCGCGGCGAGAGTGCCGTCCTCGCGACCGATGCGCTCTGGCGCTGGCGGCTCGATCAGCCCAGCGCGAATCGCGGCATCGAGTTGTTCTGGGGAAATCTCTTCACCTGGCTGCTCCGGGATCGCGACACGGAATTCCACTTCGAGCATCCGCCGGTGCGCGCTCCGATTGACCAGGACATGGCCCTGCACGTGGGCGGAACGGTCAAGGGGCCGCTGCGGCTCGAAGCCACGCTCACCGGACAACCGGCCGCCGAGCTGACCGAGCTTCCCGCCGACGAAACGTCCCGCGTCTTCCGCTGGCATCCGTCCGTCGCGGGATTCTGGCAGATCGAAGCGAAGGACGAGCGGGGCGACACCATCCACTGCTGGCTGAACATCGACCCCGCGCCCGCCAAGCGCGGCGAGCTCCCGGCGGCGGCGCCCGATGAGCAACGGCTGCGGACCCTCGCCGCCCAAACCGGCGGAGCGCTGCTGGACGGTTCTGTTCCTGCGGCCTGGCAGCAGAAGCCGCCGCCGATCCAACTGCTGTCCGAGCGCCGCGAGTCGCTCTGGCATCGCGAAGGAATTTTTGCCGCCCTGCTCGGAATCTACGGCGTGGAGATGCTCCTCCGCCGCCGGTGGCGACTGCTCTGAATTCCCCCTCAACGACGATGTGCCACCACTGCCTTCCTCCCTCCCTGCCCTCCACCACGCGTCGGAGTTTCCTGAAAAATCTCGCCGGCACCGGCGCAGCGGTGGCGCTGGCCGGCGCGATGCCGCGAGTGCTCGCCGCGGCCGCGGGCAGCCAGACGCAGCCCGGCCACACCGGCTGGGCCCGGCTCGTCACGCCCAGCCCCAATTGGAAGGTTCACGACGGCAACGATGCCACCCTCGCCACTTACATCCGGAACACGATGTCGCTCCCGATCGACGAGGCGGGCTACGCGGTCAAACCCTCCAACCTGGATGACCTCTGCCGCTTCCCCGTCATCTTCACCAACGATCTCGCCGCGGTGCGGAACGACCGCGAACTGCTCAACCTCCGCGAGTACCTGTACCGGGGTGGCTTCCTCTACATCGACGCCTGCATCAATGCGCCGGTCACGCCGAGCTTCACCCAGTTCGCGGACGAGCACTTCACCCTGCTCGCGCGTCTGCTGCCCGGCAGCCAGATGCGGCGGCTGAACGCCGACCATCCGATCTTCCACATCCACTTCAACGTCGATGAGCGGGAGCTGAGCGAATATTTCAACATCGATCGGGATCCGGGGATCTATGCCGTGATCGATGACGACCGCATCGTGGCGCTGGTCAGCCTCGACGCGCTTCTCTGCGGCTGGCCGCAGGATCCCCGCAAGGGGGGCTTCAGCAAGAAGGCGGTCGCCAACATCTATGCCTACGCGGTGGCGCACTGAGCCAATCCCCGCTTCTCCCATGTGCCGCCATTGTTCTCTTCCCTCGGTCGATCCCGCCCGCGAAACGCGCCGCCGCTTCCTGCGTCGCCTCGCCACCGGCCTCGTGGTTTCCGCGGGCCTGGCCGGCTACCGGGACCTTTTCGCCCAGGACGCGGTTCCCCAGGGCAGTCGCACCAGCTGGGCCCGGCTCGTCACGCCCCATCCGTATTGGGACCTGCACCGCGAGCAGGACACGCTGGTGGCGGGCTTCATCCGCCGCGAAGTTCGCCTCAACCTCGACACCGACGGAGGCAAGGTCGACCCCGCCGCACTGGAGCAGCTCACGACGCATCCGTTCATCTACACCAACGATCTCTCCGCCGTGGTCGACCGCCCGGCGCGCGACAATCTCCGCGAATACTTGCGCCGCGGCGGCTTTTTCTCGATCGAGGCCTGCCTCGACCATCGCGTGACGCGCGGATTCGGCGACTACCTCGCCCGCCATCGCGCGCTCTTCCGCGAGCTCCTGCCCGGAACCGAGATCCAGCAGCTGCCCTCGAATCACGCCATTTTCCAAAGCTATTTTCCCGTGAACCAAAACCAGCTGGGCTTCATCCTTCCCGGCGTGGACGACGCGCGCTGGCAGGATGCGCCGCAGGGCCTGTATGGCGTCTACTTCCAGGGACGCATGATCTCTCTGCTCAGCCTCGCCCATCTCCAATGCGAATGGGAGACGAAGGACGAAAAGATCCCCGCCTGCCTGAAGCAGATGGCCAACATCTACGTCTACGCGATGACGCGCTGAGGTGAAGACGGCCGAGGTGATTTATCTGGAACTCAGGAAATCAGGAATCGGAATTCCAGATGGTGGGGCGCGTTGTCCCTAACGCGCCGGTTTGACTCCGTAGACCGTGAAACGCGGACGATGCTTCGGCGCGTTAGGGATAACGCGCCCTACCTCAATGCAGCCCAGGTTTTTTCGACGCGGTCGATTTCCTCGGCCTGCTTCCGTTTCGCTTCGGCTGGGATCGATGCCACGCTCCAGCCGTTGCGGGCCAGTTGCGCGAGCTCGGCCCGGGAGAAGGCGGCCTGCGTCGCCAGCGCGACGTATTCGCCCGTGAGCGAATTGCCGAAGACCAGCGGATCATCCGTGCTCACGGTGCAGTTCACGCCGGCCTGCAGGAGGCGGCGCAGCGGAAGCTCGGCAAGCGAAGGAAAGACCCGGAGCTTGAGATTGCTGATCGGACACGTGTCGAACGTCACGCCGCGCTCGCGCGCCAGCGCCACGACCGCCGGATCCTCGATCGCGCGGACGCCGTGCTGCACGCGCGTGACGCCGAGTTCCGCGATCGCCTCGCGCACGCGGGCCGCGCCGTCGAATTCGCCCGCGTGGGCTTTCGTGATTTTTCCCGCCGCGCGGAGGCGCGACCAGATCTTCGCCGTCCACGGCTCGGTCGGCACCTGCTCGAAGCCGTGGAGATCGACGCCCGCCAGCTCATCCCAGTTCGCGAGATCGTCGATCACAGCGCGCATCGGCCCGGCATAATCCGTCCGCAGCATGCCGGCGAAGATGCGCACCTCGAGCCCCGGCGGCACCGCGGCGCGGATGGCCGCGATGATTTCCCGGCCGGGAACGTTGATGAACTGCGTGACCGGCAGGTGGAAACTCGTCTCGACATAGCGGACATTCTGCGCGACGTGCCCGGCAAACGTCACCCGCGCCGATTCGTGATAGCGCTCCGCCGAGGTGAACCACGGCAGCGCGTGCCCGAGCAGCGTCTCGTCGAATTTCGGAAAGTCCGGAAAGCGATAGCCCGGCTCCCGAAACGCCGGCGCCGGCGGATATTTCTCCGGCTGCCACGCCTGGAGCAACTCGTACGGCAGCGCGCCCTCGATGTGCAGGTGCGTCTCGGTCTTCGGCAGCGACCGGATGAAAGCCTCCAATGCGGGATCAGACATGGCCCACGGAATACACGGAAAACACGGAAATCCGGACGTAGGGGCGTTCCTCGCGGACGCCCGGGATCGTTGGATCGTAATTTTTTACTCTACGGCTCACGACTGCAGGAAGGCGGCGCGAACGGGCGTCCACAAGGAACGCCCCTACCTTCGGAATCAGCGGCATCGGCTTTCTTTCCGTGTCTTCCGTGTGTTCCGTGGGCCAACTCCGAAATCCATCGGCCTTCACTTCTTCCCGAGCAGATAATCCGGGTTCAGCTTGTGCAGCGCCTTCGGCAGGAAGAGGCCGTCCTTGCGGATGAGCACGCCGTCGAACCAGACTTCGCCGCCGCCGTAGTCCGGGCGCTGGATGCAGACCATGTCCCAATGCACCTGGGACTTGTTGCCGTTGCCCACGCCGTCGTAGGCCTGGCCGGGCGTGAAGTGGAAGGAGCCCGCGATCTTCTCGTCGAAGAGGATGTCGCGCATCGGCTCGCGGATGTGCGGGTTGAAGCCCAGCGCGAATTCGCCGATGTAGCGCGCGCCGGGATCGGAATCGAGAATCTCGTTCAGGCGCTTCGTGTTGCTCGAGGTCGCCTCGACCACGCGACCTTTCTTGAACCCGAGGCGGATGTTGTCGAACGAGGCGCCGAGGTAGACCGTCGGCGCGTTGTACTGCACAAAGCCTTCGACCGAATCCCGCACCGGACAGGAGAACACCTCGCCGTCGGGGATGTTGCGCAGGCCGCCGCAGGGCTGCGCGCCGATGCCCTTGATCGAGAAGCGGAGATCGGTGCCGGGCCCCTTGAGGTGCACGCGATCGGTTTTCTCCATCAAGTCGGCCAGCGCCTTCATGCCCGGGACCATGCGCGCGTAGTCGAGCGTGCAGACGCGGAAATAGAAATCCTCGAACGCCTCGGTGCTCATGCCCGCCTGCTGCGCCATCGAGGACGTCGGCCAGCGCAGCACGACCCACTTGGTCTTGCCGACGCGGTGATCAAGCACCGGCTTCATCAGGCGAGAAACGATCTGCACCTTCTCCGACGGCACGTCCGACGCCTCGAAGATGTTCTCCGAGCCGCGCAGCGCGATATAGGCGTCCATGCGCTGCATCCGCGCCAGCTCCACCTCCGCGTGCGGCGCGAACTGCGCCTCCTCCGCGCCGAGCGTCAGCTCGCGCGTGATCCGGGCCCGGTGCAGCTGCACATACGGATGGGCGCCGCGCTCGCGGGTCGCGCGCACCAGCGCGATCACCATCGCGTCCGGAATGTCGAACGCGTCGATCAGCACGCGCTCCCCCTTTTTCAAAGCAGTGGAAAATCCAACAAGTCCTTCGGCCAGCTGAGTCAGTCGGGGGTCGATGATCATATTTCCCAAATAACCGCCGAAGAGGCGGCTCCGGCAAGGGGAAAGCTCGGCGCGGAATACAGTCCTTTCGGAAGTTTCACACAGAGGCACAGAGCACACAGAGAACAATCCGACCTCTGTGTACTCTGTGCCTCTGTGCGAAACCGGATCGATGCCCCCGGCTTCTGCCGATGACCGCAGACGGCAATTCAGGCTTCGTCATCCCGCGTGGCCCGCGATTCGGTCTGCGGGAAGCAGATCCGCCCGACCGCTTCGTCGAAGTTCGCGGCGCCGCGGATGATGTCGATTTCGAGCCGGAGATAGTAGAGCGGGATCGGCCAGGAATGGGTCTCAGCGATGCGCACCGCGTCCTTTTCCGTCGTGACGAGGCACTCGGCGCCCTCGCGTGTCGCGAGTTGCGAAAGCTCGGTCAAATCCTCCTCGGTGTAGCGATAATGGTCCAGGTAGCGCTCGCGGGTCATGATCAGCGCGCCGAGATCGCGGAGGAATTTCTCGAAGCTTTCCGGCGTCGCGATGCCGCTGAACGCCAGCACGCGGCGGCCCTTGAGCCAGGTCAGCGGCTCGCGGCCGCCGGGGGCGTCGGGCGCGACGCCGAAGCGCTGGAGGTACTGCGGGCGGTGCGCGCACTCGATCACGTCGACGCCGGGATTGTACCGCTGGATCACCGCCTCGAGTTCGGCGTCGCGCTGGCCGTTCGACTTCGTCAGGAAAACGTAGCTCGCGCGCCGGAGATGCTTGATCGGCTCGCGAAGGATGCCGCGCGGCAGCAGATGGCCGTTGCCGAAGGGGTTGGTCTTGTCGACCAGCAGCAGGTTGAGCCGGCCCTTGAGCGGCAGGTATTGGAAGCCGTCGTCGAGCACGAGCGTGTCACAGCCGAACTTCTTGATCGCGTACGCGCCGGCCTTCACGCGGTTCTTGTCCACCAGCACGATCACGCCGGGCAGGTTGCGCGCGAGCATGTAGGGCTCGTCGCCCGCCTGCTCGCTGTCGAGCAGCACGCGCTCACCGTCGCTCACGATGCGCGGCGGCGGCTCCGCGGTGTGGCTCAGCGCGAACCAGCCCTTTTTCCACGGCGGCGGGGTCTTGCTCTTGTAGCCGCGGCTGAGGATCGCGACCTTGCGCCCGCGTTCCTGCAGGGCGCGGGCGAACTTCTCCACCACCGGAGTCTTGCCGGTGCCGCCGACGGTCAGGTTGCCGACGACGACGACAAGGCAGCCGAGCGGCTGGTCGTGCAGGATCCGGTGGCGGTAGAGCCAGAAGCGAGTCTGGACGATGCTGCTGAAGAGCCAGGACAGCGCCTGGAGGAAGGCCCCGTAAACCGTTGCGCCCGCGTCTTCCCGCCGGCCCAGGATCACGTCGATCGTGTAAAGTTCGAGCGTGTTGATTTTCTTCTGGAGCCAGGACGACATGACAGGGTCTAGAACGAATGAAGGTTGACGCGTCGGACCGCGTAAACTGTTTTCAACACCTTATCTCTTCCGATCCATCCCTATGAGCTACAAACTCTTCATCCCCGGCCCCATCGCCGTCTCGGACAAAACGCTGCGCGCCATGGCCCAGCCCATGATCGGGCACCGCAGCACCGATTTCGTCGCGCTGTACCAGTCCATCCAGCCGGACCTCCAGGCCCTGATGTACACGAAGGATCCCGTGTACCTCTCGACCAGCAGCGCCTGGGGCGTGATGGAAGGCTCGCTGCGCAACGTGGTGAAGAAGAAGGTGCTGAACTGCATGAACGGCGCGTTCTCGGACAAGTGGAACGACGTCTCCCTCCGCTGCGGCAAGCAGGCCACCGCCCTCAAGTTCGACTGGGGCCAGCCCGTCGATCCCGAGGCCGTCCGCCGCGAGCTCGCGACCGGCGCCTACGACGCCATCACCCTCATCCACAACGAGACCTCGTGCGGCTGCATGAGCGACCTCCCGGCGCTGATGGCGGTCATCCGCCAGTTCCCGGACGTCATCTCGATCGTCGACACCGTCAGCTCGTTCAGCGCGATGCCGATCAAGAAGGACGAGCTCGGCATCGATGTCTTCATCACCGGCTCGCAAAAGGCGCTCGCCCTGCCCCCCGGCCTCTCGCTCATCTCGGCCTCGAAGC